>JAHKZT010000229.1 GCA_020626475.1 bacterium | reverse complement strand
GGCGACCGCCAGCGACGGTGCGGGATACGCGGTTGATTGAGATATTTACGGAATCAAATTCCTTCTTACCTTCTTCAGCTGCACGGCGATTGCGGCGATTGTCGCGGCGGCGACCACGGAATTCGCGTTCTGCCTTTGCTTCTTTTGCTGCAACTGCTTCGTCAGTGAGTTTGGTAGTGCCAGACTTGTTGATTACCTTTGGTTGCTTGTTATCCATATTAGAACTCCAATCCTTCCTTGCGAGCTGCGTCAGCGAGACTGCTCATGCGGCCAGCATAAAGGCGTGCGCCACGATCGAAAACGACCTTCTCGATCTTAGCTTTCTTTGCTTTCTTTGCAATTTCGCTACCGACAAATGCGGCGAGTTCCTTCTTGCTACCTTTTTGCTTGCTACCGACGGTAGTTG
>JAHKZT010000228.1 GCA_020626475.1 bacterium | reverse complement strand
TGGCTATAAGTTTTCATTACTTACTCTCCTTTTTGACTTCGTCTTTAATCTCGTCAACGAAAGAGATAGTTGCCATCTCGGCATTGTCGCCACGGCGGTAGCCGGTGCGTTCAATTTTGAGGTAGCCGCTATCGCGCTTAACCTGTGGTGCGATATCATCAACTAGATGATTGCCCATAGCCTGATCGTCGAGGCGAGCGATAACGAGGCGGCGGCTTGCGAGATCGCCACGCTTTGCGAGAGTGATAAGCTTCTCAGCTGGGCGGCGGATTTCTTTTGCCTTAGCCATCGTAGTATTGATAGATTTGTACTTAAACAAGGAGCGCATCAGACCGCGTGTTAGTGCAGTGCGTTGGTCGGTTTCGCGACCGAACTTGCGCCCTTTATATCCATGGCGATGCATTTAGA
>JAHKZT010000227.1 GCA_020626475.1 bacterium | reverse complement strand
GGCTGGAATGATGGCACCGAAGACGAAATCTACAGCAAACAAGATCTTATTGAAAAATTCAGCATCGACCGCATTCAGCATGCCGGCGCCCGCTACGATGAACAAAAGCTCATCTGGCTCAACGGTCAGTGGATTCGCCGCCTCTTTGCAGAAGACGCAAAAGCCCTTTTCGAACGCACGAGAGATTTCTGGCCAGAAGAAGCCAGTAATGCTGACGACGATTACAAATTCAAAATTTTTAGCATTGTCTACGATCGCCTCAAGACTCTTGGTGACCTAAAAACTATGACAAATTACTTCTTTGTCGACCCAGCTGTCGACATGTCTATGATTGAGTCTAACAAAGCACTCAAAAAACTTTCCGAGCACGAAATCCAAGATATTCTTCGCCAAGCCATCGAAAAGCTTCGCGACGTCGAA
>JAHKZT010000226.1 GCA_020626475.1 bacterium | reverse complement strand
GCGTCAGAGACGTAACGATCACGAACGAGGCTTGCTACGATGCTAACCTTGCGTGGCTGGCTATCAATGCCTTTAATATATGCGTGTGCAGTTTTCTGGGCCATGGATTATGCTCCCTTCTTTGCTGCAGCTTCAGCGGCTTTTTTGCCGCCATGGCGCTTAAATTTACGAGTTGGAGCAAACTCACCGAGTTTGTGACCGACCATGTTTTCAGTTACGAATACTGGAACATGTACGCGGCCGTTGTGGACGGCGATAGTGCGACCAACCATCTCTGGACTGATAGTTGAATAACGAGCCCAGGTCTTGATAATAGTGCGGTCCTCAGTGGAAAGTGCTTCGACTTTTTTCTGAAGCTTGTAGTCCACAAAGAGGCCCTTCTTGAGAGATCTAGACATAGACTATTTCCTCTTTCCTTCAT
>JAHKZT010000225.1 GCA_020626475.1 bacterium | reverse complement strand
TCAAGAGCGGCCAATTCCTCGATTATAGCCTTCGCAAAAATGTCGCGGTCCTTGGCTACAACGTCGCTGAGCAAATCTTTGGCACTACCGAAGCAACCACCCGCACCTTCACCTACAACAACCAACAGTTCATGGTCGTAGGCGTTCTTGATAAACTCGAAGACCCAATCAACTTCAACGGCGTCGATTTCGACAATTCTATTCTCATCAATATCGATTTTGCTAGCACCTTCGAATCATCGATCCAGATTCAACAAATCGATATCCGCACCGAGACTACCGATGTTGTCCCAGAGGCAATCACCGCTATTAATGAAAAGCTCGAAAAAGCCAAAAAAGGCGACCAGGGATACAAGATTATTTCCGGCACCGAAAACCTACATCCGGCCGGCTCCCTTCTCTCTATCGTCTCCTACATGCT
>JAHKZT010000224.1 GCA_020626475.1 bacterium | reverse complement strand
CGGAGATAGTAGTTCTCTTCACTGAGTTTCGTGTATGGTTTTTTGTGATCCGGACAGACGCCTTCATTGTCGGCATATTCTTTGTCAGTTACGAAACCTTCGCAGCCTTCGCAATACCAACCTTCGTATTTGTCTTTGTAGATGTGGTCGGAAAGTTTTTCCCAGATTGCCTGGCAGCGACGCATATGATCTGCGTCAGTCGTGCGAACAAAATCGGTATATTCTACATCGAGCGAATGAATGAAATCCTGGAAACTCTTGGAATTTTGATCGACATAATCCTGAATTGGAATGTTTTGCTCGGCGGCCTTTTTGAAGATTTTACTACCGTGCTCATCAGTGCCAGCCTGAAGACGGACCTCTTTGCCCTGTAGCATCATATAACGACGCAGCACGTCCGCAAGTAAATAATCCATCGCAT
>JAHKZT010000223.1 GCA_020626475.1 bacterium | reverse complement strand
TTTCCTTTGTTAATGTATGCCTCAATTTTATATAAAAGCAACGAAAATTAACACCAACTAGACTTTACTTTTACGCAACAAAAGTTAACATTTAGCGTATTTTTTCAATTTTTCGCGAAAATACGCCGCCCATCGACCAAAAACCGTAGGCTCTATTGACTATTTTTACATTTTGTGCTATAATAGATGAGTTGACTTATTGTTAGCATATTTATCCACAAGGGAGGGTGCAATGAACGTGGAAGCACTTTTAGAACTAGAAGAAGAGTTTGATGATTACGCTAAGTTATGTAAGTGCGGCATGAGAACAGTGCTGGCTCGCATCGAAAACCTACACGAAGAGATGGATCTTTCCGACGAAAGAAACATCTACGACATCATCGAGAGTCGAATTAAAGAGTTCGAGTCGGTTCTCGAAAAACTTGAGCGCAAG
>JAHKZT010000222.1 GCA_020626475.1 bacterium | reverse complement strand
AGAAAGGTAAAGACACTATTCTTTACGGTATCATTGGTCTCGTAGTTGCGCTTCTTGCATACGCAATTGTTAACTTCGTTCTTGGTGCTCTTCAGAGCTAATTGAACTAATCGATGATAGAGAGGAGCCCTGGTTTTATGCCGGGGTTCTTTTGTGCTATAATGAAGGAAAATATAAAAGGAATTAACAAATGGATATTATTAAATATTTCGGCAGTACAAATGCAGCGCAAAATGCCTCAAATGGCGTAAGTGAGGTAAATGCTGGTGCTGCTGATAGCTTATTCCCTGCTATTCAGGGCATTTTAACCGCGGTATTTAGCATTATCGGTATCGTCTCGGTTATCATGATTATCCTTGGCGGTATTAGCTACGCTACTTCCCAGGGTGATCCAGGTAAGGTTAAGAAAGGTAAAGACACTATTCTTTACGGTA
>JAHKZT010000221.1 GCA_020626475.1 bacterium | reverse complement strand
AAAGGAGAAGTATGACAAAAGCAATTCACGAAGCAGAGCTAGCAGAAATCAAGGATCTTGGTGAAAACAGCGCCAGCTTTGTTATCAAGCCACTTTACTATGGCTACGGTAACACTCTTGGCAATTCACTTCGTCGCGTACTTCTTTCTAGCATCAAGGGTGCTGCTATTACTGCATTCCGCATCGAAGGCACCACTCATGAATTTAGCGCAGTTCCAGGTATTGTCGAAGATACCGTCGACATTATGCTCAACCTCAAGAACATTCATGTCAAATCTCATTCCGACGCTCCTGTCGAGATTCATCTCGAGAAGAAGGGTACCGGAACTGTATTAGCAGGCGACATCAAACTCCCAGCAGAGGTTGAAATCGCTAACCCACAACAGGTTATCTGTAATATCGATGATCCAAAGTTCACCCTCAAGATGGACATGAT
>JAHKZT010000220.1 GCA_020626475.1 bacterium | reverse complement strand
CAGCGATTGGGAATGGAATCTGGTAGTTAGCACCACCAACACGGCGGCTCTTAACTTCGAAATCCGGGCTAACATTCTTGATAGCCTGCTCGAGAACCTCAACTGGGTTTTCGCTCTTCAATTTCTTTGCAGCGCCTTCGATTGCAGCATAGACTGCGCGCTCTGCGACGTGCTTTTTACCATCAAGCATAGACTTGTTGATAAGGCGCTGAACGAGAACGCTCTGATACTTGCGATCTGGAGAAACTTTGCGTTCGAGACTTGCAGTAACTTTACGTGGCATAATTACTTATCCTCCTTCTTCGCACCATACTTGGAGCGACCCTGCTTGCGGCCCTGAACACCCTGAAGATCGAGGGTACCACGGACGATATGATAACGGACACCTGGAAGATCAGGAACACGACCACCACGAACGAGCACAACTGCGTGCTCCTGGAGGTT
>JAHKZT010000022.1 GCA_020626475.1 bacterium | reverse complement strand
TACTTTTTCCTTAATACTATTATTTGACGCGCAACGATTTGGCCCTCTCGGTAATACAAGAGGTCACTAAAGCCTGCGTATCGATACTTTGTTAAATTATACCCGAGGCTGTCTAATCTGTCAAGAATATCGAGGCCGGAATATTTGCCATTCGGACGAAGCCAGGCCGGGATTGCGAGTGCAATTTGGGTGCCACTAGCAATTTGCGGGGCAAGGTTTTTAAGAAAGCTAGTTAATAGGGCCTCGGAGTTTTCTTTTTCGGTGCGGAATTTAATCTCGACTGGTGGTTGAGACATTGGATGACCGAGGTAAATTTCGCTAGCAACAAAATCTGGAGTTGGCTTCCATTGGTGAGAGGTGGCGTCTCCTGCCTCGAGTTGGGGCTTTTGATTGATATCGGAATAACGACCGGCGAGCCAGGAAAGGTTGCGCTCGGAATAATTGATCATTTTTTCGGAGAGGTCAGTGCCATAGACTTGGTAGCCCATGAGGGAGGCTTCTTGTAGAACGACGCCGGTGCCGCAGAATGGATCGAGTAAACGGCCGGATTTTGCGCCGCCAGTGGCAAGATTGATAAGGATTTGAGCGAGCTTTGGCGGAAGCATACCGACGAAAGCGTCGCGGGCAGGGCGAGCTTGGTCGCGCTTGGCATAGGCAGTGATATTTTGCGTACTGGTAGAGATAGCGAATTGATCGCCGAATTTTATGAGTTCGATATGGTTAAGTTTTTCGCCGAGCTGATTGTGATGGGCGGTGGCGCTAGAAATGGTGGCGGATTTACCCGGAATAAGGCGAACGTTGCGACCGTGGCGCTTGAGGAGATTTTTGTATTTGAGTGCGAGCATCCAGGCGGATTTTTGACTAGCTTTTGGCGAATAATCGCTGACGCCAAGCGTAATTTTGCCTTCTGGCAATTGGCTTAGATAATCGGTAGGGGACTGATCGAGGACTTTTGCGACTTTGAGAGAGCCGCCGAGGCGATTAATATCGACGTACTTGGCGGTAACAATGGCGAGATTCGGCGCTAGCTGCTTGACTTTACTAGAAGAAAAGAGCGCCTCGAGCTCCGCGAGGGAAATCTTTGCTTCACGACCGAGTACGACAAGATATTGCATACTCCGTTATTATATCATATTTAATATAAGCGAATTACGGGCTATTCTAGAACACCGCCGTTCTGTCGGCTCGTCGTTACGGGCGACAGCCGGCTCGCACTCGGTCGTAACCTCCGTGAGGTTCTAGAATAGCCTGCAATTCGCCCATACCGTAAGTGCTATAATTGAAGATATGGAAAACGCGCAACAGGTGTATTCGGTTTCGGATTTTCAGGCAGTCTGCAATCAAATTATGGAGACGGCTTTTACGGGTGTTATTGTTGAGGGCGAGGTTGCGAGCTATAAGATAAATCAGGGTAAATACGTCTTCTTTGATCTAAAAGACGCGCAGTCGAGCGTAGGCTGTTTTATGATGGTCTATGGTTTGAGATTTCCGATCGAAGACGGTATGCGTGTGCGCGTGCGGGCGGTGCCGAAGCTAACGAATTGGGGCAAGTTTTCTTTGACGGTTCAGGCGATTGCGCCGGTCGGTGAGGGGAGCATTAAAAAGAGTTTAGAGATGCTCAAGAAGAAGCTGACTGCTGAGGGCTTATTTGATCCAGCGAAAAAGCGACCACTTCCAGATAAAATCGCGAAGATAGGCGTGATTTCTAGCACGCAGGCGGCTGGCTATGCGGATTTTTGCAAGATTTTGAATGAGCGTTGGGGCGGATTGACGGTTTTGACGGCGCATACTCAGGTGCAGGGCATGGTTGCGGCGGATCAGATTATTCGCGCGCTTAATTACTTTAACGAGCGAGGCGAAGTGGATGTGATTGCAGTGATACGCGGTGGTGGTTCAGCGGATGATCTGGCGGTATTTAATGATGAGGCGCTTGTGCGTGCAATTGCGGCATCGAAAATCCCGGTGATTACAGGCATTGGTCATGAGGTAGACGAGAGTTTGTGCGATTTGGCGGCGGATGTAGTTGCATCTACGCCGTCGAATGCGGCGCAAATGCTTACGAAAGATAAGCGTGCGATTGCTGAAAATGTCAGGGCGGATATAAAACGAATAAATAATTTGCTCAATACGAAAATAGACGAAATAACAGAGGCGAATCGCCAGGAAATCGTGAGAGTTTATCAGGAAATTGTGAGAAAAATTGACAGTGTCAAAAATGAAATAGCGGGGCAAAAGAAAATATTAGATCAATTGAATCCTGAACGGGTATTAGAACGCGGCTATGCTTTGATAAGAGGCGACATAAAGCTCGGTAATGATATATCTATAACGATGTCGAAACAGGAAATTGAGGCAAAAATAACTAATATAAGGGAGCGATAATGGCAAAAAGTATTAGCGATAAAATCGATGAATTAAAGACGGGCGTTGAATGGTTTTATTCGGACGATTTTAAACTTGAGGATGCAAGTGGAAAATACAAAACAATGACGGAGCTGGCTAAGGAGATTGAAAAAGACCTTGCGGAGCTCAAGAATGAAATTAAGGTAATAGAGGAAGATTTCAGCAAATAAGTTCTTGCAAAAAAGCATAAGCTAAAATAAAATTGTAGTATGGATCAGAATTCTAATATGGGTGGCTTTGCGCCGATGCCTGGTCAAGAAGGCGTTGGTGGCAACGATACGGTAGTGACGCCTACTGGTTTTCAGAGTGCGCCTACTGCAGCTCCGGAAATGCCGAGCGCAGCGCCAATGAATAATACGATGCCGAATCCAGTAGCAGCTCCTGCTATGGCGGCTCCAATAGCAAATCCTAATCCGGCAGCAGCGCCTGGCGGTATGCCAATGCCTGGTATGCCTGCTCAGCAAGCTCCAGTTTCGGCTGCAGCTACAGCTGGTGTCGCGCCAAAGAAAGATACGACGCTCATCGAGACGATTATCTTAGTGGTCGTATGTTTGATTGCGGCGGCGGCGATTGTTTTCGCGGTTATTTTCTTTATGAAGTTTAATGAGCTTAATACTGACTTCGAATCGAAGAAAGGTTTGGCTGTTGCTGATGCTGTAAAGCAGAAGGAAGATGAGCTTCAGGCGTCCTTTACTGAACAGGAAAAATTGCCATATTATAACTTTACTGGTCCTAGTGATTATGGCTCAATTAGCTTCCAATATCCAAAAACTTGGAGCGTATATGTAGATAGTGATGGCACGAACAATAGTGATTATAAAGCATATTTCCGTCCTTCTCAGGTAGATCCGATTAAGAACAAGGACTCTCGCTATGCACTCCGTTTCTCGATTCTTAATCGTCAGTACGATACTGTTCAGAAGACCTATGAAACGAAGGTTAAGAGCGGCAAGATGACTACGAGCGTATTTAATGCCGATAATAATAGCATTACGGGCATTAGGTATGAAGGCGAGATTGATAAAGAGATTAACGGCGTTGTTGTCTTGATTAAGGTCAACGATAAGACTGCAGTATTTCAGATGGACGCAGAGGTATATCGTACCGATTTCGAGACTTTGATTCAGGGCATTCGTCGCAATTCGTAGTTAATACGGTTTTCAAAATCCCTACGCTTTATAGTGTGGGGATTTTTGTTGTAGAATAGAGGCATGGAGAGTGAGGTAGTTGTTGCGCATGAGTTGAAAGCGCCACTGAGTTTGGTGCGACAGCTAGCCTTGTCTTTGGATTTCGAGGAAGATATGAAGGGGGTGCACGAGGTAGGGCGCCAGATTGTGGCGACGAGCGAACGGGCGCTTCAGCAAGTGAATGATTTGACGCGAATTGCGCGCCTAGAAGATGCAATGTTTGAGATGGAGCCGGTCAATCCGCGTGTGGTTTGCGATGAGGTAGTTGACGAGCTTTGGCGCCTGTTTGAGTTTAATCGTCGCGAACTTCGGATCGAGTATCGTAATAAGCGTCGCTTAGTAGTAGCAAATCCGCAGTTGCTTCATTCGGTGGTCTATAACTTTTGCCTAAATGCGATGAATTATGGTGGTGAGGAGTTGCCGAGCGAAATATCAGTGATTGATCGTGCGAATAAGATTAGAATAGCAGTGCGCGACTATGGCCCAGCGGTGCCGACAAAGATTTGGCGTGAGATTAAAGATGGTTTCGTGAATAAGCCGGTAGCGACACCGATGCGTCCTGGTTCATCCGGGCTCGGACTCTATATTGCGGCAAAATTTGCGAATTATATGGGTAGTGATTTTGGTTTGATTCGTCACCGCGACGGAACGAGTTTCTATATTGATTTGCCAGTAAGCGGACAGTTGAGCTTTCTATGATATATGTGATTGAAGATGACAGAGGGTGGGAGAGTTATTATCGGAGGCTACTAAAACGTGACGATGTGAAGTATTTCCATGATGGCGTAGCGGCGATTGCGGAGATGGACGGAGAAGTGCCAGATTTGGTGATTCTGGACGTTTTATTGACTGGTCCGACGGGTTTTGCGGTACTTAATGAAATGCGTAGCTATCCGGAGCTAATGAATGTTCCGGCAGCGATTGTGAGTAGCGTTAGTCTTGGTGATAATATTGCGGAAAAATATGGGGTAGTGGCGACTTTTGACAAGGGTAAAATGCAGCCCAGCGAGTTGCTAGAATTGGTTGGTCGTTATGCGTGATCTGAAGACAAAAGCGATAGTTCTAAAACGCACGGATTATGGTGAGGCGGATAGGATTTTGCAGCTTTTGACACCTGAGGGTAAGAAGTCGGTGATGGCGAAGGGGGTGCGCAAAGAGAAGTCAAAATTGGCGGGCGGAATTGAGCTGTTTTCGGTTTCGGAAGTGGTAATACATGAAGGCAAGGGCGAGCTAGGGATTTTAACCTCGGCGAAATTGCTCGAACATTATGACGCATTCGTGCATGACATTGAGCTTTTGGAGTTAGGTGGTAATCTGATGCGCGATGCTTCTAGGCGCGCAGAGCAGGTGGATTCGCCAGAATTCTTTAATATCCTCCGTCAAAGCCTGCAGGCGGCGCAAAAACATGCCTCAGAAGGCGCTGAGACGCGCTGGAAGGAGCTTTTGCGTGCTTGGGCGGGTATGAACATGTTGGCGGCTTCTGGTGAGGAAATAAACCTAAAATACGACGTTTCGGGTAATAAATTAAGCTCGGAAAATCGTTACGTATGGGACGTCGAAAATGTTGCGCTCGCGCCACATGATATGGGGCAGGTGACGGCGGACCACATTAAAATGATGCGCGTGATGGCGTCGACGCCGCTCGAGGTAGCAATGAAAGTATCTGGCTACGGCGAGCTGATGGATGAGATCGGCTATATTACACGCTGTGCTGAGAAAGCGGGCGGGATTTAGCGATAGTTAGCAATGTATTTGATTTGGACGCAGGTGATCTGTTATGAGATAATGAAAGAATGAGTGACATAGATTATAAGAAAGAAATTGAGGCAATTAAAGCGCGCAATAAGCGCGTAGAGACAGATAAGGCTTGGGAGACGAGCTGGACGCGTCGAATTTGTATCATGGTTTTGACCTATGTGGTGGTCGTACTATATTCTATGACGATTGCGCAGATTTCTAATGTCTGGCTAAGCTCTTTGGTGCCAGTGATGGGCTTTACATTATCGACTTTGTCGTTGGGGCTTATTCGTAAGCTTTGGGAAAAGAAGCGTTAAGTGGTAAAATATATCTATTATGGCAGTAAAAATGGAAGATATCGTAAGCCTTTGTAAGCGCCGCGGTTTTATCTGGCAGGGTTCAGATGTTTATGGCGGTATGGCTGGCACTTGGGACTTTGGCCCGCTCGGTGTTGCTTTGAAGCGTAAGATTATGGATGCCTGGTGGAATTACTGGGTTGAAAGTCGCGAAGATATGTTCGGTGTTGATGCGGCAATCATTATGAACCCTCGCACCTGGCAGGCCTCTGGTCATACGGCGACTTTTGCTGATCCACTCGTAGAATGTGGCGAATGTCATGGTCGTTTTCGTGCCGATAAGATTGCGGATGGTATTTCCGAGAGTGTTACGACCGAAGAATTTAAGGCGCTAAACGTCAAATGTCCAACTTGTGGCAAGATTAACTGGGGTGATATCCGCAAATTTAATATGATGTTCCAGACTCATGTTGGTCCAGTTGATGATGATAGTTCGATTGCATATTTGCGCCCAGAAACTGCCCAGGGTATCTTTACGAACTATAAGAACGTCGTCGACACGATTTATCCAGATCTTCCATTTGGTCTTGCTCAGCAGGGTAAGGCTTTCCGCAACGAGATTTCGCCGCGCGACTTTATCTTGCGCGACCGTGAATGCTCTCAGATGGAAATTGAGTACTTTGTCGCTCCTGAAACTTGGGAAGAGAACTTCGAGAAATTGCTCAAAGAACAGCATGAATTCTTGGCTGATGTGATGGATCTAGATAGCGCTCGTATCCACGACCTCGAGGTTGAGCCTGAAGATCGCGCTCACTATTCTAAGCGCACCGTTGATATCGAGTTTGATTATCCTAACGGCCGCGAGGAATTGATGGGTTTGGCTTATCGTACGGACTTTGATTTGCAGAATATTCAGCGCGAGAGCGGTAAGAATATGGAATACATCGTTAAAGGTGGTGGCGCGCGTTTTGTGCCGCACGTAATCGAGCCTTCGATTGGTGTTGAACGTTTGCTTCTCGCTGTGCTCACCTGTGCTTATCGCCAGGAAGAAAAGCGCATTGTGCTCGCACTTCCAGAGAATCTGGCGCCATATCGCTTCTGTGTTTCGCCACTGCTCAAGAATAAGCCAGAGCTCGTTGCAAAGGCACGTGAGGTTTATGAGATGCTACGCAAGAAATATCACAATGTTACTTGGGATGATTCTGGTAACATTGGTAAGCGTTATCTCAAGCAAGATGAGATTGGTACGCCGAAGTGTATCGTAATCGACTTTGATACGCTTGAGGATGGAACGGTTACAGTTCGTGATCGCGATACGACTGAGCAGATTCGCGTGAAGCCTGAAGAACTATAGGAAGGAAAAATCCCTCGCTGTGATAGCGGGGGATTTGATTTTGAGTAAAGTGCTTATTTGCATTTGCTTAACGCGTGAGACTCGAGAGATTGGAAAGCCGTAGGGTCGTCATTTTTGATTATGGCGTCAGCTTCCGCACGCAGAGTCTTGAGACTTTTTCTGTCATGTTTCGTTGCGGCTTTTTCGATGTCGTCATTTTTCTTGTCGAGCTTTTTGATTGCGTCGATGTGAATTTCAATAGACAGAGAAAGGCCGAACGTGTCAGCGAGCCTATTCGGGATAAAGGGGAAGTAACGCAGAGTTTTTTCTCCGTATTCGACGAGTTCTTCCTTGCTCATGGATGCATAGTCGCGGCGATAGAGCATTCCGATGAAGTACGTAAGGTCTTCTATATCGATTCCACTCCACGCTGTTGCGAACAGGTCGTTAAAGGCGCCGTATATTCCATGACGAGCGATCGATTTGTTCGGATCGTAGTGCGTCATCCTATACTTCTTATCCTGGATGCGTTTTGTCATTTCGGACATATTGAAGTCGTCGATGCCTACGATAAAAGTGCGATAGGTTTCGATTTCGTTGCGAAACGAAGATATCCAGTTCGCGGGTACGGGGATAATCTGGTCTTCTACGGATGATTTCTTAAATAACAGCATTAAAACTGCACCTCCAAATGGGTCTCAAGTTAAAGTACGAATATACTTTAATTATAGCATAAGTGGCATAAAATGTCAATAGGAATAATAGAGGTGAAGATTATTTTTTGCTATTTTTGTCGGCGGCTTTTGCCTTTTTCTTGGCGGCGGCGCGTTCGGCCTTGAGGGCGGCTTTGACGGCATTTTGCTCTGGGCTAGCAACGAAGTTTGGGAAGAGGCTGTGGAGCTGTGAGAGAAGCTTGTGGCGGGCATGCTTGCTACTGACTTTATTGAGCCAGCCTGGATTTGGCTGAGAGTTTTTGGTGGTGATAATCTCGACGACATCGCCGCTTTGAAGCTTCGTATTGAGGCTAACCATTTTGCCGTTAATGCGAGCGCCAGTACAGGCGGCACCAATTTCGCTATGAAGACGATAGGCGAAATCTAGCGGCATGGAACCGCGCGGTAAATCAATAATGTCACCCTTTGGAGTATAGACGAAGATTTTATCTGCAAAGAGGGTAAGGCGAAGTTTCTTAGTATCGACTTTTTCGCCGGAAGCGAGCTTAGTTGCGGTCTCTTGGAGCTCCTTAATCCAGAGAAGATTGCTCGGGAGACGACTGACGCGACCTTCGGCGTAGGCGGAAGTAAGTTTCTGCTCGTTGTAGTAGAAAGTAGCGGCAAGACCGCGCTCAGCATAGTCGTGCATTTCGCGTGTGCGAATCTGGAATTCGACAATCTGTTTGTCTTTCGTAATGACGGTAGTATGAATTGATTGATAGCCATTTTGCTTTGGCATTGCGATGTAATCTTTGATGCGGCCGTCCATTGGCATGAAAAGGGAATGGATGAGACCAAGAACAAGATAGCAAGTCGTCACGTCATCGACGATGAAACGTAGGGCAATAAGATCGTAGATACGGTCGATATTCTGGTCGTATTTAGCGAGCTTTTTGTGCAACGAATAGATAGATTTGACGCGACCGTCGCAGGAATATTTAATGCCTTCTTTTTTGAGAAGATTCTCGACGGCGTGCTGGGCGTTTTTGAGCTTTTTGTCGGCTTGGCGAAGGCGTTCTTCGGTGAGCTTCTTGAGCTCCTCATAGCGTTTTGGATCGAGATAGCGGAAGCTAGTTTCTTCGATTTCGACACGAACGCGACCCATCTGGAGACGGTCAGCAAGTGGCGCAAAGACCTCGAGTGATTCGCGAGCAATCTTTTGCTGCTTATCTGGAGGAAGAGCGCTGAGAGTGCGAAGATTGTGTAGGCGGTCGGCGAGTTTAATGATGAGGACACGAATATCCTGCCCGGTAGCGATAAGAAGTTTGAGGAGGTTGTCTGAAGTTTCCGGCAAGTATTCGTCGAGGTTTTTCATGCTGCTACGAGCTTTGCCGAGCTTAGTAACGCCGTTTACGAGGAAAGCGACGTCTTTACCGAATTCTTCTTCGATCTCTTTGAGCGTTAAATCGGTGTCTTCGACGGTATCGTGCAATACGCCGGCGACAATGGAGTCTTCATCCATGTTCCACTCTTTGAGAATTTTCATGACGGCGAGCGGATGAATAATATAAGGCTCCCCAGTTTTGCGCAATTGCCCCTCATGCGCCTTGGTGGCGATTTTGATGGCTTTTTGTATACGTGGGGAATTGCTCATGGTTTTATTATAGCATTAGAGAGTGAATTCGATTTTTTTGCCGGAAGCTTTGTATTCTTCGCATTTGACGCCGCAGTGACGAAGCATCATTTTGGCGGCGATGGTATTTTCGGCGTCGGCATATTTGTCGTCAGCATAGACGACGCGTTTGATGCCGGATTGAATGACGGCTTTGGCGCATTCATTGCAAGGGAAAAGAGTAACATAGAGTGTGCAACCCTCGAGTTTAGCAACGCTATTTAGGATAGCGTTGAGCTCGGCGTGGCAGACGTAGGCGTATTTCGTTTCAAGAAAATCGCCTTCGCGCGCCCATGGC
>JAHKZT010000219.1 GCA_020626475.1 bacterium | reverse complement strand
TTGCACGAGTGCGATTCGCTCTAAATTCTGCTTTCATTTTTACTTCTTCCCTGCCTTACCGGCTTTACGGATAATAACTTCATCGACGTACTTGATGCCTTTACCCTTGTATGGTTCTGGCTTCTTAAGTGCGCGGATCTCAGCTGCGACCTGGCCGACCATTTGCTTGTCGATGCCAGAAACGGTGATAGTCATCTTATCAGTCTTGAGTTCAATGCCTTCTGGAGCTTTGTACTTGACTGGATGGCTAAAGCCGAGAGCCATTTCGATTTCTTTTGGACCACCACTTAGGCGGAAACCAACACCATTGATCTCGAGTTTCTTCTCGAAACCTTTGGTTACACCAACAACTGCGTTGTTGATGAGCGCGCGCTGAAGACCATGCCAAGCACGAGACTTTGGCTCATCATCGCTACGCGTAACAATAATTTGATTACCTTCGACTTTCGTCG
>JAHKZT010000218.1 GCA_020626475.1 bacterium | reverse complement strand
AGATAAGAAGGAGAACAAGTAATGGGTCAGAAAGTTAACCCAGTAAGCTATCGTCTCCAGGTTAACAAAAACTGGAGCAGCAAGTGGTTCTCCCGCAAAGCTGATTTCAAAAATTGGCTCATCGAGGATGTAAAGATCCGCGAAACTGTTGAGAATCGCTTCAAGAGCCGCCCAACCATCGATCGTGTCGAGATTGAGCGCAGCCCAAACCTTACTACCATTACCATCCGTACCGCAAAAGCAGGTGCAGTAATTGGTAAGCAGGGTGCAGGCATCAACGAGCTCAAGAAAGAACTCGAAAAAGTTACCGACAGCCCACTTCGCATCAATGTCGAAGAGGTTAAAAAGCCAGAACTCAGCGCAAAGCTCGTTGCTGAAAACATCGGTTTCCAGCTCGGCAAGCGTATGAACTTCCGTCGCGCAGTCAAGATGGCATGTGCTTCTACTATGAACGCAGGTGCTAAAGGTATTCGCGTCGAGGT
>JAHKZT010000217.1 GCA_020626475.1 bacterium | reverse complement strand
TATTGAGGTTGAAGATTTCTCCGCGCTGGATTGAACCATTGCCAGCATCCGCCCCCGCTGAACGGTTCATAATTATTCTGCGCGTAAAGACCGGGCCGTCAAAGGTGAGCGCATCCTTACATACTGCGCTACTCAAGGTACCGAGCTCCGTAGAGCCGTTCCCCGTCCCCATCTTTATCGTGGTGCCGTTATCATATTTACAAGTATTAATTTCCGCGTCGTCTGCATTCGTTGTAACGATAGCCGCATTGATATATTTAACACTTGCGTCGATCCATACCTTTTTAGCAATAATTATTACGCCAGTAACATCAGACAAGTTCGTCTTTCTTTCGCTACGCTCGTCGTTAATGGCGGCGCTGCCCCTGATTATCAAGGTGCCGTTTACGCGATATACGATGGTGCGGTTAGTGCTTGTCGTAAACTTAGGAACACTACTGAGCACTGCATCACCATCCGCATAAAGCGCGACGATGCTCTTTGGAT
>JAHKZT010000216.1 GCA_020626475.1 bacterium | reverse complement strand
GGTTCTACCTGGGTAGGCACAGATTCTTCGGACGGGACATCCTGACCAATGATGCCCGGTACTGGCCCGTTATTGTTTTCGTCCATATTATAATATTCTCCTTATGCTAATTTTAGCATAAAAAAGGAGAGCATTTTATTTTAATACTCCCCTTTCCTTGTGCGTAAGAAGATTACTTCCTGAGTTATTAAGGTCTCTTATTTTGCGCTATAATCTAGATAGACGTTGTTGTTGCTCTTTTTGAGCTGTGGTACCACAGAGAGGAAGGTGATTTTCATGGATGATATCTTGAAGCATCGCGATTCAGAAAAAATGTTTACCTATCTGCGCGGCTTTTTTAAGGGCGCACAGATGCATCAAAGTATGGCCGCACTTGGTTTCGCTAGAGAGAAACATGATGGCTATACGCGAAAAGGAAACGGTCAGCCCTATGTCGTTCATCCATTAAGTATGGCATGTTACGCAGTCGGCATCGGCATTCGTGATGATAAG
>JAHKZT010000215.1 GCA_020626475.1 bacterium | reverse complement strand
CCATACGCCAGCGATTATCGCAGCCACATTCGTAGCCCGATGTAATAAAGCCGGAAAGATTTGATGCACGCTCATCGCTAACCTTAGGATCAAGCAACTGCTCTTTAAAATTCTCCAGAAGTCTTTTCATAGGAATACCCCTTTCTTAAAAGAACTGGTAATTTCCGTGCGAAATTACACTATCTTCTCATTATATCATATATCGCCTTTTCTGTCAATGCATGCTAAAATTATTTCCAGATACATGTTAAAATTCGAAATCGAAAAACAGACCGGCCTCATGCGCGCCGGCGTCATCCATACTCCACACGGCGATATTAAAACGCCGGCTTTTGTCGGTGCTGCTACCCGCGCTAGCGTAAAGGCCATCACTCATGCCCAGATGCGCGAACTTGGCAGCCAAGCCATCCTTGCTAACACATATCACCTCATTCTCGCCCCTGGCCCAGACCTTATTGAGCAAGGCGGTGGCCTTGCCGAATTTACTAGCTGGCAC
>JAHKZT010000214.1 GCA_020626475.1 bacterium | reverse complement strand
GTCGCGTCCGTTTCTTGTATTTACGGCATTGGTTCGCCAGAGAATTACAAAGCTATGGCTATGCGCGTCGCCAAAGGCGAATTGCGCGATATGTCGCAATTTATCCGCTCTCTTACTGAGATTCAATACAATCGTAACGATATCGCGTTCGAGCGCGGCAACTTCCGTGTTCGCGGCGACACGATTGATGTTTTTCCGGCATCTGGCGATAGAGCATACCGAATCGAATTCGGCTTCGATCAGGTCGAAAATATCAAAGTTATCGACCCGTTAACAGCCGAGGTTTTCGCCGAGCCAAGCGAAATTGGCATTTTCCCGAACAGTCATTACGCTACACCAAAAGAATCCCTCGATCTAGCAATTCGCAAAATTCGCGCAGAATACGAAGATCGCCTCAAATACTTCAATAATGAACACAAATATCTCGAAGCTCAACGCCTTTCCCAACGCATTAAATATGATTTAGAGATGCTCGAGAGTACTGGCTTTGTAAAGGG
>JAHKZT010000213.1 GCA_020626475.1 bacterium | reverse complement strand
GTCTGGAAATATGTTTCCGGCGACTTCAAGTTGCGCAGCATGAATACGCCAGTCCATGGCTTCACTGTCACACCGGTCGTCAATTTCCCGCAAGATAAAGTGATAGTCTTAGATTTCAATGGTTCATGCATTGAGGCCTGAACCGGACCAAGCGCCGCAAGTCCAACGCCGGCACTCGTGCCCGCACAGACATTAATTTTATAGTCATGATAAAACACATTCTGTTGCTCATCGAGCAAATTCTTCATTGCGAAACAGCTATTCACATTCGGCAAGAACCACAATGTATGGTTGAGAGTTTTAAGAAGTGGCTCATGCGAAAATGGCATCGGCGGCCTCTTCTCGCCTAGTTTCAAATCGCCCACTACGTCGAAATTACCGCGAATCAAATTAAGCCACTTTTGCACTTCGTCCTTATAAATGAACTGCGCATCTTCTGGCTTGCCGGATTCACTCTTCGCCGAGAAAAACACATTTAGGTCAAATTCATTGAACTCGCCT
>JAHKZT010000212.1 GCA_020626475.1 bacterium | reverse complement strand
AGCGTACTCCATGGCCCCATGAGCCGTTCGCTGTCTAGTTTATTCATGATCTTATTATATGTAGATATATATGAGTTATAAGTAGGCACCATATTGTTGTATGCATTTATGGCATTACTTGCATTATTATACCTAGTTCTTGTAGGCCACGAGTTGTATAAGTTTATCAAGGATTCTGCAGTTCTCTTTTTACTTTCTATATCTTGGCTATATGCTACAACTTTATCTTCAAACGCGCTTAATTGCCTTACGCTGCTCCAATATTTTTCAGAGATTGGATAGTTAGCAAAGTCGAAATAATCATCATATATGTCGGAAACCCGCCTAATAGCCTCTCTACTTCTATTCAGTATATTGCCTGCGTTGAAATATTGAGAGTAACTAGAGTGAGCATTCAATATTGAAATATACTCGGATCCTATTCTAGCAAATAACTCAGTGCACACCGATCCTTCGTCATATATGCTAATTTCATCCTTCATAGTGTCGATACTGTTAGCTATGGT
>JAHKZT010000211.1 GCA_020626475.1 bacterium | reverse complement strand
CTTTTAGTTTCCCGGTATCAATTTCGAGATCGTCAATGGATTTTTGCAGATCTTCTAGCGCAATGTCGAAGTTAGTGTAGAAACCTCTGCCGTCGTAGTCAGTCTCAACTCTAATTTCAGAATTTACGACGCCCTCAGCGTTCCTGATTTGTGTGGCAAGTTCATCGTAGCTTGCACTTGATAGGTAATCCGAATAGGCTTCATATTCTTTGGCAGAGCGAATTAAGTCCACAAGTTCGCTCTTATCATAAACATACCAATAGCCCTTTGCCTTGCCACCTTCTTCGCTATCGACAAGATAGGCGTAGCCGGTTTCAATGAAGCCAAGATTGATGGTTTGATGACGGGCATTATCAGAGAAGATTATATGATCGTCCTTATAATTCTCAATATTAAGGTCGTTAGTGATCTCATATTTATAGACGCCAGTTTCGCCAATCTGAGTCATGGTTGGACGGCTATCCCAATTGAAGCGTTCACTGCCCCCACTTTTGCTAAATAGATAAA
>JAHKZT010000210.1 GCA_020626475.1 bacterium | reverse complement strand
AATGCAGTTTTAACGTTTTTAGCAATTTTGCCCTTGACGGTGCCAGGGGTCTTCATGTTGCGCTTGCGCGCCTTGGACTTCTTAGCCAAGATATGGTTGCCGAATGCACGTTCGCGCATGACTTTACCGGTCTTGGTAATGCGAACACGCTTAGCGGTACCCTTATGGGTTTTGAGTTTTGGCATGTTATACCTTTCCTACTTTAGTTAATATTCTTGACGCTTTGGGGTGTAGGGAACCGGTGGGCGTCGAATTCGTAATCTTATTTATGGCGGACCATAAAGGTAAGATTGCGGCCGCTCATCTGAGCTTTGCCGTCTACGACGACTTCGCTGCCGAGCTTTTCGATGATGCGATTCATAAGCTCAGTACCGATTTCCTTGTGAGCCATTTCGCGGCCACGGAATACGATCATGATTTTTACGCGATCGCCGTCCTCGAGAAGTTCGAGAGTTTTGCGGACTTTAATATTGAGGTCATTCTCCCCAATTTTCAAACCGAGTCTAATCTGTTT
>JAHKZT010000021.1 GCA_020626475.1 bacterium | reverse complement strand
GTTTGCCAGTCATGGAAATTGCTAGAAAAATCAAGATACCGACGATTATGATAGCTACCAAGAAAACTATCAGCGAACCATCCATGGCTTACTTATCCTCCAATTCGCTAGCGATATTGAGAAGAATCTGGTCGCTCTGTCTAGGACCGACAAGCTGAACGCCGATTGTTAAACCTTCTTTATTCTTGCCGGCTGGGACAGAAATTGCCGGAAGGCCAGCCATGCTTGGCGGTACGGTCATTACGTCTTCAAGATACATCTGAAGTGGGTCGCTCGTATTCTCGCCGAGCTTGAATGCTGGGCGTGGCGAGACTGGGCAGAGGAGTGCATCGAATTCTTTGAATGCGTCATTGTATGCATTAATAAGAAGCGTGCGTGCCTTCTGGGCTTTTAGATAATAAGCATCAAAGAAACCAGAGCTAAGCACGAAGTTGCCGATAAGAATGCGGCGTTTGTTTTCCGGCATGAAGCCCTCATCGCGCGATTTACTATAGACGTCATCGAGGCTCTTAATATCGTTGGAACGATGGCCATAACGAATGCCATCGTAGCGGCTAAGGTTCGAAGCAACCTCGGCAGGCTGAACAATGTAGTAAATTGCAAGCGCATATTTAAGAATCGGCATGCTAAGTTCTTTGACTTCGTAGCCAGCTTTTTTGAGTTTTGCGGCGTAATCATTGACAGTTTTCTTAACGTCAGTATCGACACCCTCGCTCACGAAATCGGAAATAAGGCCGATTTTCTTCTTGGCTGGTTTCGCATCCGCTAAATCTTTTGTCCAGAAGTCATCGAGCGTAGTAGAATCTTTCGCGTCTTTGCCGGATATAATCTTCATGACGAGATCCGCGTCGGCGGCATTTTTTGCGAAACATCCCATCGTATCGGTAGAGGATGCCATTGCGACAACGCCATAACGGCTAACAGTGCCATAGGTAGGCTTGACGCCGTATACGCCATTGAAGCTTGCTGGCTGGCGAATTGAGCCGCCAGTATCAGAGCCTAGTGCAAACGGAACAATGTCGAGCGCTACAGCAACTGCGCTACCGCCGCTAGAGCCACCGGCGACACGGGATTTGTCGTAAGCGTTGGAAGTTGGACCGAAATAAGAGTTCTCGGTGCTTCCACCATGTGCGTAAGCATCAAGATTTGCGCGGCCGATCATGATAGCGCCTTCGTCTTCGAGCTTCTTGACTGCGGTTGCGGTAATTGGGGAAGCAAAATCCTCAAGCATTTTTGCGGCAGCCGTAGTATCGCCTTCTGGGCTTAGGTAATTGTCCTTTAATGCGAATGGAACGCCAGCTAGGCGGCCGACATTTTCGCCTTTTTCTATCTTTGCGTCAATCTCGCGAGCGCGTTCAATTGCACGCGCTTCATTCATTGAAATGAATGCGTGATATTCTTCGCATTCTTTTGCTCTTTCGAGCGCGGCACGAACTAAATCGACCGCCTTAGTGTCTTTATCTGCGATTTTCATAGAACTTTTGGCACCTTTATCTGATTATCTTCACTTTCAGTCGTTAGTGCGAGTAAATCTTCGCGCTTTGCTTCAAAATCTTCGATGACGTCTTCGCGCCATACGTTTTGCATATCGAAGCATTGATAGGTAGGCTCAACGTTCTCAGTGTTTAACTCGTCGAGCTGGGAAAAATAGTTGACGATATTATCAAGGTCCCGAATGAGCGGCTCTATCTGATCTTCGCTGAGCGAGATATTCGATAGCTGCGCCAAATGTAGGACATCTTCTCTAGTAATAGACATAGTTAAATTATACTACACCCATCTCTGTTTTTACAGGTCAGAAAGCCGCTCGATATCTGCGCCAAGCTGAACTAGGCGATGTGCGAAGTTTTCATAGCCGCGCGCGATTGAATAAGTATTGCGCAATACTGAACGTCCAGGGGCGGCAAGCATGGCGAGCATGATGACTACGGCTGGTCGTAGCGCTGGTGGCGCAATCATTTCTGCAGGACGCCAGTTTGTGGGGCCATTAATATAGATACGATGCGCATCGCAGAGCTCAACTTTTGCATTGAGATTAGATAGCTCCGTAGAGTAGATGGCGCGGTTTTCGAAGACCCAGTCGTGAATTAGCGTGCGCCCTTCGGCTGTAGCGGCGATAACGGAGAAGAATGGCAGAGAATCGATGTTGAGGCCAGGGAATGGCATTGGGTGAATTTTATCGATTGGTGCTTTAAGCTTAGACTTTTGGAGCTTTATATCGACTAGGCGCGTGCGGCCATTGTCGGCAAAGTATTCGTCGGAAACAATGATTTTTTGACCCATACTACGAAGGACCTCGAGCTCAATTTCGAGAAATTCGATTGGTACGCGCTTAATCTCGATTTGCGATTTCGTGACAATGCCTGCGGCAATGAAGCTCATTGCTTCAATCGGATCTTCACTAGGAGCATATTCAATAGTTTTATTAATGCGATTGACGCCATGAACTACGAGATTTGTTGTGCCAACACCGTCAATTTTAACGCCAAGTTTTTCGAGATAGAAACAGACATCTTGCACCATATAGTTAGGGCTCGCGCCAACAATGATAGTTTCGCCAGGACAGAGTGCTGCGGCCATAATTGTATTTTCAGTGACAGTATCGCCACGCTCCGTAAGCACAATCTTGCGTTTTGTGTCTTTTATTTCCGTTACTTTTGCTTCGTAGTAGCCTGGATTAGATTTTGCGTCTACGTTGAGACCAAAGGTTTTTAGCGCATGTAGATGCGGTTCGACTGTACGAGAACCAAGCGAACAGCCGCCTGCGTATGGTAGACGAAATTCTTTGAAGTGATGAAGCAATGGCCCCATCATCATGATGACTGTGCGCGTGCGACGAGCAGCATCCATATTGAGATTGGCAAGATTGAGAGTTTTTGGTGGGTCAATCTCGAGATCGCGACCGTTATTGATCCAAGCGGTCTTTACGCCGATCGAATCGAGCACTTCGAGGATGCGATAAACCTCTTCAATGTGAGCAAGATGACGGAAAGTTGTCTTTCCTTCGTTTAGTAAAGCTGCGCAGAGCAAGCCGACTGCGGCATTTTTCGAAGTATTAATCGTGACGCTGCCATGCAACTCTTTGCCGCCATTGATGCGGTAACCCTGAGTAGCGCTTTCGTTAATCGTAATAATCTGATAATTTAGGGCGCGGCTAATCTTTGAGATTATCTCAAGAGATGCATTTTGTTTGCCATGTTCGATGCGGTTGATGGCGGATTGACTAGTGCCGATTTTCTCGGCTAATTCCGCCTGGGTTATATCTTGACGGCTCCGTGCCGTCGCGATAATATTACCAATTTCAACCATGTAATCTGCTTGCTTCTTCATATAGTTATAGTATATCACTCGCGGCATAAAAAAGAGCCTTTTATAAGGCTCTTTTTTTGAATTTGAAATGATTACTCTGCGTTCGTATGAACTGCAACTACGTCATCGAGGTCGTCGATTGCGTCGAGAATCTTCTCGACCTTTTCAGATGTTTCACCCTCGACTGGAACGGTATTGTTTGGAACATACTGAAGTTCTGCGGAATCGATTTCGTAGCCAGCATCGATCAAAGCGGCGCGAACTTTCATGAGGTCACTAGCGACAGTATAGATAGTAGTGCCGTCATCTTCGTCAGAAACATCTTCTGCGCCGGCGTCGAGAGCTGCCATCATAATTTCGTCGCCCTTAGACTTCGTGAAGATAACGCCTTTACGGGTAAACTGGAACATGACCGAACCTGGATCTGCCATGCGACCGCCATTCTTTTCTAGGGTGTGGCGAACTTCTGGCATGGTGCGGTTTTTATTGTCGGTTGCGACTTCGATGATAATACCTACGCCACCAGGGCCATAAGCTTCATAAGTTTCCTCGATAAGAGCTGCGGCGCTCTTGTCGGCTACGCGAGCAATCGCGCGCTCGATATTCGCCTTTGGCATGTTCGCGAGACGCGCTTTTTCTAGAACCATCGCGAGCGAAGGATTCATTGATGGGTCGGTGCCACTGCGTGCTGCGATCGCAATTTGGTTACCGATTTTTGTAAACAACGCACCGCGCTTTGCGTCTACGACTGCCTTTTGACGCTTGGTGGTTGCCCATTTACTGTGTCCACTCATCTGTTATTATTTCCTCTTGTATTTCTTCTAATTTATTCTATTTTAACATAATATTAGAACATATTTTCAAAAAAGTGCCAAAAATAAAATCCTTATGCTTCGCACTCGTTACTATCGGGAGTATTCTAACCTGAATAAAAATTAATAAAGGAGCATTAAAGAAATATGCTGATTTACAAAAGGGTGCAATTAAAGAAACGAGAATTAATAAAACTTCAGCAGGATTGCGAAGATTATATTTGGGCCGCTGTCGATCCGTCTAACTATACCATCTCGCTAGGTGATGATTATCTTGCGAATATGCGCGATTGCTTATTAGTAAAAAGAAGTCTTCCGGAAAATATATATGGCGTTGGATTGGATTTGACTACGGGCAGGATTGATTATGTCGCTCAGATAAATCGTCGCAATCCTACCGTAAATGGTAGAGGGGAACTTAGTAGTGAAGATAAAGCAAATATTGAGAAAGTCTTGCGTTATTTCTTCGAGAAGCTACCCGTCTACCGAAGTGATAATAACAAAGACGACGAAGCTTTGGAAGATTTATCGGATACGACTATCGCATTCTGTTAAACAGATGATAAAATATAAGTATAAATTGGAGGTAAAATCTAATGGCTAAGAAGAGTCAGAAAGATCAGGAATTGGTGGGCGACAGCAAAGTTGATGACGGTAAAAAGCAAGCATTGAATCTTGCTCTCTCTCAGATTACGAAGCAGTTCGGCGATGGTTCTATTATGAAGCTCGGCGATCAGTCGAAGATTGATGTAGAACTATTTTCGTCAGGTTCGTTGGCGCTAGATTTAGCGCTTGGTGGAGGCTACCCAAAGGGGCGTATTATTGAGATTTATGGCCCAGAATCTTCCGGTAAAACTACGCTTGCATTGCATGCAATTGCGGAAATTCAAAAGCAGGGCGGACAGGCTGCATTTATCGATGCGGAGCATGCTCTCGATCCAGCCTATGCGCGCAAAATTGGTGTTAATACCGGAGACTTATTAATTTCTCAGCCAGACAACGGTGAGCAGGCTCTCGAAATCTGCGAGACTTTGGTCCGTTCTGGCGCAGTAGACCTTATCGTGGTCGACTCTGTTGCGGCACTTGTTCCTCAGGCAGAAATCGATGGCGATATGGGCGATGCTCAGATGGGCCTTCAGGCTCGCTTGATGTCTCAGGCAATGCGTAAGCTTACCGGTATCATTAGTAAGACTAAGGCTACAGTTATCTTTATCAATCAGATTCGCATGAAGATTGGCGTGATGTTCGGTAATCCAGAGACTACTACTGGTGGCAATGCTCTAAAGTTCTATGCTTCTGTCCGCATTGATATTCGCCGCATTGGCCAAATCAAAGATGGCGAGAACGTTTCCGGCAACCGTACGAAGATTAAAGTCGTAAAAAATAAGATTGCGGCGCCATTCCGTACTGCTGAATTCGACATTATGTATAACGAAGGCATCAGTAAGACTGGTGATGTGCTTGATCTTGCCGTAAGTCACGGCGTAATGGAAAAAGCCGGCGCATTCCTGAAATATAATGGCGAGACACTTGGTCAGGGCCGCGAAGCTGTGAAGAAGCTCTTCAAAGAAAAGCCAGAACTAATGGCTGAGATTGAAGCTAAGGTTCGTGAAGCTGCAAAGAACGACGAAAACTAATGCTTGAAACGCATACGATTTTCGACAATGAGACTGCCGGCACTTCGAGGCCGGCAGCTCGTCGCGTAACTGATATTAAGGAAGCGGTCCGTGATAGGAATCGCGTTAATATCTATATCGATGATAAGTTTTTTTGTTCTTTGGATATATCTCAGGTTGTCGATTTGCATGTAAAAATTGACCGCAAATATACCGCTGAAGAATTAGAAGAGCTAAAACGCGCATCCGATTTTGGTAAATTTTATGCACGCGCGCTCGAATATGTTCTGATGCGCCCCCATTCTACGAAGGAGATTCGCGATTATTTGAAACGTAAAACGCTCGATCGAAAGATACGAGTAAAAAACCGTAAAACTGGCGAGTATTCTACGCAGCTCAAAAAAGGATATGACGCAAGCCTCGTTCCGCTTGTCTTGAATCGCCTAGATGAGCGCGGGTATTTGAATGACAGGCGCTTTGCCGAGCTATGGGTAGAGAATCGTAATGTAAGCAAGGGGACTAGTACTAAGAAACTAAGAATTGAGCTTCAGCAAAAAGGCATTGATGCGTCGATCATTGATGAAGTTCTATCTGAATCTGGTCGCGATGAAAAAGCGGAGTTGAGAAAGATAATCGCACGAAAGGCGTCAAAATATCCAGATCAGCAAAAACTACTGCAGTATTTATTGCGTCAGGGCTTTAATTATTCGGACATTTCGGAAGAATTGTCGTCGATGGAATCTTCTTCAGTGTAAGCAGGTTTTCGGAAAGGGTTAGTAAAGTTTGGTACGAATTCTTCTGGTTCGGCCTTCTTCTTTTCTTTCGGCATTTTAACCTGAGCCTTTTCGTGCTTGATGGTTACTTTATAATCGTCTATTTCGATAATCTGAGAACGGTTAATCGTCAATTCTGGATCAAGAAGGGAAGACATGAAAGGACGCTGGACGATTAACTGGTAAATCATAAAAGTACTAGAATCTAGAGTGTAATCGACTACTTTGCCTAGTTTTTTACCGTTAGACGTAACGACCTTTAATCCGACGAGATTGAAGTTTAGGTCCATGATTTTGTCGAATTTTACAACATCTTCACGAGTAGTGAAGCGGTCAGTAGAATCTACGATAAGGCCAGAACCACTAACCTCTCGAACATCCTGGGTATCTAGAATGTTTCCGACTTCTGGGTCATTCTTAATGATTGGACCATCTAGAGTATATGCAACAACACGCAAATCTTCGGGGTCGATAACTGCTTCGCGAATATCCGCTACTGGACCACCGACATGAAGACTTAATACTGGCATATTTGCAACTTTTGAACCAATCAATAACATAAGCAAATTATACCATAAACGGCATAAAAATATTGTTTTCCTCTATAATAAAAGACAATGAAAAAAATCTTAGCGGTCTCTGGCGGCATTGATTCGGTAGTCATGCTCCATCTTTTAAAAGACGAGAAGCCGATTGTGGCGCATTTTGACCATGGTATTCGCGCAAATTCTCATGAAGATGCGGAATTCGTAGAGAGATTAGCGAAGGAATATGACTTGCAGTTCGTGCTTGGCTGTGCTGAGCTTGGCGAGGAATGCAGCGAATTGAAAGCACGTACGGCGCGCTACGATTTTTTAAATTCTTTAGCAGAGAAAAATGATGGTATTGTTTGTGTGGCGCACCATGCCGACGATGTCTTGGAATCGATTTGTATTAATATCATTCGCGGTACTGGTTGGCGCGGTTTAGCACCAATGAGTGCGAGTAATATCGAGCGTCCATTATTGAACTGGCGCAAGATAGATATTTATCGCTATGCATGTGAACATAATTTATCATTCCGCCAGGATCAGACGAATACGGAGGGGGATTATCTTCGTAATCGCGTACGCGAGAAGCTTTGCGGATTATCTGAAGAAGACAAAACGAAGCTCTTGGAGCTATATGTCTCGCAGAAAAAAATACGCGGCGAATACGAAGAAATAATGGCCGCAATTATCAAAGGTGAGGAAGCTGGTTACTGTCAAAAACGGCTCATATTGGAATCTCCGCACGAGTGTGCTCTAGAAATTATGCGCGAATGGCTATTAATGAATGGTGTATCTTTGACACGTCCTCAGTTAGAAAAGTGCATTAACGCAGTAAGAGAGTACGCTCCAAATAAGAAGCTGAGTTTAGACCGGGAGCATTTCTTAGAGGTCGGGAAATATAGCTTTCGTGTGATATAATGAACTTGCATGAAAATGCGCAAGATGAGAGCTAAAACCTCTCTTATAGCACTGTTTATTCTTATTTTTGGTATTGTTTTTGTCGCATCAATTTCTCAGCATTCGGTATTTGCCGCCGATAACGCTAGCAACGACGAAGGCGTAGGCGGCGCACACTTCATTTCCTTCTTTGATAAAGATGAAAGGATGAATGTCCGCTCGGATGCGAAGACTGTTCGTGAGGCTTTGGCTAGGACAAATATTGTATTGGGTGAAGGCGACAAAATTGAACCAGCATTAGATGAGCCAATTTCTTCCGATGATTTCAATATTAATATTTATCGTGCTCAGGATTTGATCGTGTTGGATGGTCTTCATAAGAAGCATGTACGAACTGCGAGCACTAACCCGGAAGATATCGTAACTGATGCCGGAGTTCAGTTATATGATGCAGATGTAGTTGAGCTGGTTCCGTACGAAGGCCTTCTTGAAAGTGGCAATATGGTTGCGTATAGAGTCAAGCGCGCAAAGAGCGTTAATGTCAACTTTTACGGTAAGGCAATTACGATTCGTACCCAACAAAAAACTGTTGGAGCGATGCTAAAAGAGCAAAAGATAGATACCGATACCGAAAAGAACTGGGTATCAGTTGATTTGAAAACGAAAATAAAAGACGGCATGAGCTTTACAATTCAGCCTCAAGGCATTCAGACAATTACGGCTGAAGAAACAATTGCCTTTAGTGAAAAAACGATTCAGGACTATGATTTGGAATATGGCAAGCGTGTAGTGACGAAATATGGTGAAAATGGTCAAAAGACTGTAACGTATGAAGTAAACATGAAGAACGGCGTTGAGCTATCACGCCGTAAGTTATCCGAAGTTGTTACTAAAGAGCCGACGACTCAAGAAGTGAAAGTTGGCATGAAACTGAATCTTCCGTCTGGCTCACACGAAGATTGGATGGCGGCCGCAGGCATTTCTGCTGGGGATTATGGCTACGTAAACTATATTATTTCGCATGAGTCTGGATGGCGCCCGAATGCGACGAATGGTAAATATTGGGGTCTATATCAAACGAGCAAGGCTCGCTTAACGAGTGATTGTGGGAGTAACTGGGTGAATGATCCTGTATGCCAATTACGCTCCGCGACTAAATATGCTACCGGTAGATATGGCAGTTGGTCAAATGCTTATAATCGTTGGCGCGCTCAGGGGTGGTGGTAGATGAAAAATAAGAAATCACTAGGTCAGAACTGGCTCAAGGATCGCGACATTCTAATAGATATCGCAGATCACGCCTCGGTAGACGGTGTCGATACTGTAGTAGAAATTGGTCCGGGCCTCGGTACTCTTACCTCCGCATTGTTTCAATTTTTCGATAAGGTAATTGCGGTTGAATTAGATGATCGTTTGGCAGAAAATTTACCAAAATCTTTCCCTGGTAAAAATCTACAAGTCGTCCATAAGGACGTATTGAGTCTGAACTTAGATGAGCTAAATCTACCCGAAAAATATGTTGTTGCTGGCAATATTCCGTATTACATCACGTCGCCGATCATTCAGAAATTTATACACGAAGCGCATCGCCCGGAGAAGATTGTACTACTGATGCAGAAAGAAGTAGCGGAGCGCTTAGCTGCAGAGCCGGGAGATTATTCTATCTTAGGCCTGTCTGCGCAGATTTACGCAAAGGTAACGCTTGGCCCGGTTGTTGGTCGCGAGTTCTTTACGCCGCCACCAAAAGTGGATAGTCAAGTCGTTATTTTGGAGCCGCTTGAATCGCCTCTTGCGAGCGAAAAAACAATGTCTCTAATTAAACTGGGCTTCATTGCGCCACGCAAGAAACTTGTTTCAAACTTAATGGTCGGATTAAGGATGTCGCGCGAAGATGTTTTGAAGCGCTTCGAGAAAAATGGCATTTCCGAGAATGCGCGTCCGGCTGACTTATCTATAGC
>JAHKZT010000209.1 GCA_020626475.1 bacterium | reverse complement strand
GCTCTGGCGCGCCATACCAGTACAGCGACAACTGGCAACCAGTATATTATGAAATTAACATCACCGACAAAGCCAACGTCACCGCCATCGGCGGCAAATACGCTAACGCGATCGGCACCGGCGGTACCTACTTCGAGCGTCTCGATGACAAAATCGTAAAGGAATATGGCGCAGCAATTACTATCGACGATACTGTCACCCTTTTCGCTGCAAACGGCAGCACCGAAGTTCCTGCCCTTCCGCAAGCAAACGAATTCGACGATTTCCGCGGAATTACCCCAGTTAGCTTCACTAGTTCCAGTAAATATCTCGTCGAAAAACTCGGAGACGACATTACTGCCAAAAAGACCGTTCCTGGCAACGACTCCACTAACGCAAGCTATTCCCTCTCTGGCACCACAATGACTGCGACCGTCGAAGGTAACGAGGCAACCACTCACGAAACTACCGCCAATTACACTGACGGCAACAACTTCGCTCTTATCTCCGGAAAAGAAGCCGAGCCAGATACTCCAGA
>JAHKZT010000208.1 GCA_020626475.1 bacterium | reverse complement strand
CTTGCGTGTGCAATAGCATTTTTCTTCTTGATTCGCTCTATTCGCATATTTCCAGCATTGTATTTATCATTTGCCTTCGCACGATTCACTTCATGTATCTGTCTATATAATTCCTCCGCCAACGCATTATTGCCATTATCAATAGCAACCCTATAATCGGAGAATAAACGCTCTACAGCTTTTTTATCACGATAGTCAATCATTTCTACGATATCCGTTCATTAATTCATAGTTGCAAAAACCCATTCTCGATATCCTCTGGAAATCTAAATGTCTTGTAGCCCTCCTTAAAACTAACCCAAATCTTATCCCCAGAAATCGTAATGATCCGCCCCTTGCCGAACTTATCGTGATTCACGATAGTACCTTTCGTAATATCTAATTCTTCGCTTCTCTCTTCAGGCTCGACATTATCATTCTCTTGCTCTTCAACCGAAATAACATCAGTAACCCCAATATCTGTCGTTGGCCTATCATAAAACTCTTCGCGAGTAATCACTTCGTCGAAGCCACCGATCTCTGCATCTT
>JAHKZT010000207.1 GCA_020626475.1 bacterium | reverse complement strand
CGTAAGGTCGTCGACTATATCTGGCAGCGTGTTGCGATCTGCGCAATGGTGATTGGCGTTGGTTTACTGATTGCGATTATTGCGTTGGTCGCGATTATGAACAATATTAACGTTGCGAATGCAAAGCAAGAATCTGCGACGACTGAGGCGAATAATAAATTGAGCGATATTTATTCGGCGCTAAAGGTTGAGGATCAGAGTGCTGCCTTGTCGGTAATTGGCCAGGATGAGATGCTTACTGGTTCGGATATTGCTCAGATTAAGGCGCTTCTTACGAAGAAGTATGGTTCGGTGACGGCATTTGATGCAACTGATGCATCAATGAACATGGTTAAGACGAACGGTGTTTATAAAGTCGTTAGCCTAAAGATGACGAACGCTGCTGGCACGGCGCGTGCGATTCTTTATGCGAAGCTTGCTGATAATACCTGGAAATTCGCTAATTATAATAGTTTGAGCGAGAAGAATCCTTGCAAAGATTCGACCGATGAAGAAAAAGATGCTTTGCACGGTATCGTAAAATGTCCTAGTGTAGTCAT
>JAHKZT010000206.1 GCA_020626475.1 bacterium | reverse complement strand
CCAGTGCCCTTGCCGTTATACGTATTGCCCTCAATGATACTATTCTCGATAGTTAGCGTGCCGCCATCGACAATTATGCCGCCGGCGCCGCCATTAGCTTGACCTGCGCCGTTCGTACCAATACCAACGTTGTCTTCAATAGTGGTGTTTTTTATGATTGCTGAAGAATTAGTGCTAGCGCTGGAGATAGTGATGGCGCCGCCGTATGGTGCACTGTTATTGCGAATAGTGCCGCCTTGGATATCTATGGTGCTTGAGGAACCATAGCCGATTACGATTGCGCCGCCATAGTAGTCGTCGACAGTGTTGTTATAGATTTCGCCGTCATACATATGGAATTCTGCGCCATTAACGTAATCCATACAAATGGCTCCACCCCATGTTTGTACCGCATTGTCATGAATGCTGCCGCCATACATATTAAAAATGCTATTATCGTACATCAATACGCCACCGCCCGTAAGAGCGCCTTGATCATGATAATTATCAGAAAGCTCGGTGTTGGCATACATATTAAGTACGGCATCAGTATGGAGGAAAATGAGCGA
>JAHKZT010000205.1 GCA_020626475.1 bacterium | reverse complement strand
GCGAAGATAGCGAGCTTAGCCTTGCGGCGGCTTGCGGTATTCTTCTTGAGAAGACCCTTCTTGACAGCCTTGTCGTATTCAGACTGAACTTTCTTCATAGTTTCAGCAGTTGGCTTATTGTGGAACTCTTTGAGAGTAGCACGAATAGTTTTCTTAATCTGCTGGTTGTTGTTGCGGCGCTTAACAGATTGGCGAGCCGCCTTTTTTGCGGATTTAATAATCGGCATTTAATTCTTCCTTAAAAATTATTATTACAATTCCCATTATTATATTCTATTTTTGCAAAAATGTAAAGAGTAGAGCAGAGAGGGGCTTGCAAAACTAACCAGCTTATGCTAAACTAATTCCAAATTAGGTCAAAAATAAACAAAGAAAATTAAAAATGCCAGAGAAAACATCTCAGCCTAAACCGGCTGATAAAAAACCGAGCAAGAGTATTGTTGCCCAGGTCGCTGATCGCATTAAAGATAGCGCCAACGTATTAGTAGCCTTATCAAAGAATCCAAGTGTCGACGAATTATCGGCCGCTCTTGGTTTATCTTTCATGCTCGA
>JAHKZT010000204.1 GCA_020626475.1 bacterium | reverse complement strand
ATAAGAGTATCTTTGCGAGTCAATAAGGCTTCGGTAGCGCCGTGGCGAAGGCGGTCAATTTCCTCATTGATGGCGCTATCTTTTTCGATGTAAGTGTCTGTACTGGCGATGTAGGCCTCTGGCTGATAGTAGTCGAAGTAGCTAACAAAGTAATGTACTTCGTTTTCTGGGAAAAATTCGCGGAACTCGGAATAGAGCTGGGCGGCAAGAGTTTTGTTATGAGCAAGAACGAGCGTTGGGCGGTTGTATTTTGCGATGAGATTTGCCATCGTGAAAGTTTTGCCCGAGCCAGTAACGCCGAGTAGAGTCTGCTCGCGTTCGCCGCGCGTTAAGCCACGAAAAAGCTGTTCAATTGCTTGAGGTTGATCGCCAGTTGGCTGATATTTGCTGTGAAGCTTGAAGTCCATATGTTTATTATAGTATAAAAAATATCTGCATACTTGCTATGCAGATATTTTTGATTAGCGATTAATTATTGCTGGCCGTTTACCCATGGGTCTTCTGGCTTTTGTGGAGCTGGAGCTGGGCCCTGTGGTGCGGCGCCTGCTGCTGTGTTTGGTGCGCCAG
>JAHKZT010000203.1 GCA_020626475.1 bacterium | reverse complement strand
TCGATGATCCAAAGTTCACCCTCAAGATGGACATGATCGTTGACACTGGCCGCGGTTATCTCAGCATTGAGCAATCCAGCGCAGAACGCGTACATAATGATATGATTGCGCTTGACGCAGTCTTTACGCCAGTTCTTCGCGTACGCTACAACGCAGAAAACACCCGCGTTGGTCAGGATACCAACCTACAACAGCTCACCCTCACCATCGATACCGATGGCACCATCACCCCACGTGAGGCATTCGAGGAAGCTGCTGCTATTCTAGTTAATCAATATAAGGCACTTGCGGGTAGCACCACGGTCGAATCCGCACCAGCACCTACCGCAACTGCCGCTGAAGACGAGTCTGGTCTTATGCTTCCTATCGAGGAGCTTGGCCTTTCCGCACGTACAGCAAATGCATTGCTCAACAATGACATTCACACTGTCCGCGACCTCGTCGTACTATCAGAAAGCGATCTCAAAGAGCTCAAGGGCTTCGGCGCAAAGGCTCTCGATGAGGTTCGTGAAAAACTAACGGAGTTAAAAGTCTAAATGCATCGCCATGGATATAAAGGGCGCAAGTT
>JAHKZT010000202.1 GCA_020626475.1 bacterium | reverse complement strand
GCTTGCTGTCGCATGTGTCCCGTTCCCATTCGTAAATGCTGCGGATGCTACCTATGATGTTGCGATCGCAAATAGCTACACTCTTGAAGATGAGCTACTTGTACGTTTCATCGGTAAGGATGGCAGTGAAGAAATTACGACCGAGACAATTGCTTATGAAGACTTAGCTGCTTCGGCTACTGCGCCAGATGTTGAAGGTTATCACTTTGACGGTTGGAGGACTGAAGATGGCGAGGTATTTGATTTTTCGACGCCAATTACAGAAGATTTAACTTTGTATGCTGAGTATGCTCCATATACTTACAGTGTTCAGTTTGACGGTAATGGTGCGACTAGTGGCACGATGAACGCTCAGACTTTGACTTATGATAAAGAGGAAGAGTTGCATGCTAACGGTTTCGTTCGTGCTGGCTACGATTTTGTTGGCTGGAATGTAGTAGCTGATGGATCTGGCCAGAGCTACTCAAACGAGGAGTCTGTTGAGAATTTGCGAAATGAGCCTGGAGTCTATAAGTTGTTTGCAATTTGGAGAGCAAGAAACGATACGCAGTATACGGTAGTAGATAAGT
>JAHKZT010000201.1 GCA_020626475.1 bacterium | reverse complement strand
CTCATCAAGGTCGTCGCTTGGTATGACAACGAATGGGGCTACAGCAATCGCCTCGTAGAACTTAGTGTCGACTTCGGCAAGATGGGCAACAAATAATATGCACGTCTACCTCGGCGCCGATCATCGCGGCTATCAGCTCAAAAACGATGTAATCAACTGGCTCGTCAGCCAGCAAATCCCTTACACGGATTTTGGCGCCACCGAATATGACGCCGAGGACGATTTCAACGATTACGCAAAAAAGGTCGCCGAAGCCATTCTTCGCAACAAAGACGAAGAATCCTTTGGCGTCCTTCTCTGCGGTTCCGGCCAAGGCATGTGCATGCAAGCCAACCGCTACAAAGGCGTTCGCGCCGCTCTCTGCAATACCGCAAGCGACGCCATCGAAACCCGCGGTCACAACAATGCAAACGTTCTCTGCATCTCCGCAGACAACGCCCGTGACCACTTTTCCGAAATTCTCGATTCTTTTCTGGATTCAAAACCGCTTCCAAATGCAAAATATCAAAGGCGCTGCCAAAAATTAGACGAGGAATAATCAATGGCTATCTCAATTGTCGCTCCAACGATTCT
>JAHKZT010000200.1 GCA_020626475.1 bacterium | reverse complement strand
GGATGGTCGCTCACCGCTTGACTTCGTGAGCAATCGCGAAGCTAGATAGATGACTACAACTCTGCTTGCAGAGCACAGAACCCGGCTTACTAGAGCGAGCTCTCGGGTTAACGCCCCCCTCAAACTTTTCTTTGGAAGAAAAGTTTGAAAAAAGAAACCGGTATGGAACAAAAAACAGGCGCATGTCCTGATTTTTTGTTCTGTTTTTAGATTGCTTGCATGTTTGTTGTGTCTTTTTTGTTGGGCTATTTCTTTTTCTTTTCGGTTTTTGCCTTGCGGGTGATAACTGGAATATAGAAAAATAGAGTTATGAGTATCGAAAAGATGAATGGTTCTAAGATGTAATCTTGCGGATTGTAAGAGAAGTTAGTATGAGTGATGATAGCGCACCAGAGCATATCTAGGAGCGGAAAGAGAATAAAACTCATGATCAGTACGGAGAAAAAATAGATCAATGCTTGTGCTTTTAGGCTAATTCCTTTCTTGCTCATGCATTTATTCTAGCATGGATTGACGACTTGTTGGCGGTATGGTAAAATTAGCAAAGGTTGCCGCCTTAGCTCAGTGGTAGAGCACTTCCATGGTAAGGAA
>JAHKZT010000020.1 GCA_020626475.1 bacterium | reverse complement strand
GCTGCTTTTGCTCGGCCGTAGCCTCCGCAAAGCCTCGGCGGCACGCCTAACTTGAAAGGGGTTTGCGGGATAATTGCGGTATAATAGTCTGGTATATGCGTAAGCTTTTTCATAAATTCCGCAAGCTTCGGACGAATGAAAATATCCTCATCGCAGTAGACGTGCTATATAACAGCAAATCGTCATTCATGGGCATCTTTTTGATGTCTTTCATGATTATGATTTCACTAAAGAATTCGCCAATTAGCTTCCTGACTTACCAGCTTTCTCATTACGCGTTTAACGGGATTCTATGCGTTATCTTGGCCGATATTTTACGTTCTTATCCGCTTAACGCTTGGCGCGCCAGCATGTTCTTTAGTATTACGCAGATTCTTGCTGTGATTTTTATACCAGCAAACTATGTTTTCTTCCCGCTAATTATCGGATTCTTAAGCGCACTTGAAGCGCAGCTTTATTGGCGACCAAAAGATTTTCTTGAAATCAAGGAGGTCAGCAATACGAAACGCGATAAGTTTAATACACTTCGCCAAATTTTAGTCGAGGCAGTAAAGATTGCAATGCCGATTATTCTCGGTATCGTCATTAGTGACGCTGGCTACGAACGTGCCGCAATCATCATTTTGATTATCTCTACAGTCCAGCTATTGCTGTCAATTCTTTTGCGCCCAACACATCAAACAAGAATAAAAACACGTTCACTCAGAGAATCGTTAAACTTTGCCGTTTCGCGCAAAAGTATTCGCCGCACGCTCTGGCTACAAACCCTGCGCGGCTTCGCGATGACTGGCTGCGCCTACGGCATCGTCGCACAGTTAAACTTATATAATTCGACTAGTTCAGATATGGAGCTTGGCGGCATGCAGGCCGCTACGAGTGCAGTCACGATTATCCTTTTGCTACTCTATCGTCAATTCAAATCAAAGCAGTCCGCAATGAGCGACGTTCTCGTCTATGGTCTAATGCCAGCGACAATTCTACTACCGCTCTCAGCAATCTTATTCCCGGGGAATTTCATTATTGCTGTCGTATTATTTATCTACACAAACGCAGTAATCGTCTCGCTTTATAGTAGCGCTATTTTCTCGGTTTACCACCAAGATGAGCTCAAAAAATCGATACACGATGACGCGTATCGAATGGAGATTGAGATTCTCGGCGAGCTTTGGCTGACGCTTGGCCGTGTTTTGAGCATCATTCCGCTACTGCTATTCTTTTATCTCGGCCACGACGATTGGTCGCTTCCGCTAATCGTCGCACACGCAATCGTAATTCCGATCGTCGTGATGCTTACTTATAGATCCGTGATTTCACGAGCTTCAAATAAGCGCTAGCCGCCGTACGGAAGTGATTTAGCTCTTCGCCGGTTACTTTATGGTAGCCGTTTTCGTCGACTTTCTTGTATACACCATTCTGACGCACTTCATAGCGAATAGTCTGGCCGTCTTCATGCCAAATCCAGACATTCTTTTTGTGCATAAAAAATTCACGTCGATGACCTGGCGCAACATCACCAAAAAGCGTACGCCCAAGCGCAGACTCGGCGTTAATCAAATCACGCTCAGCGGCCGCACGACGAGCATCGGCATTCGGCTGCTTGCGCAGACGACCTAAGAGATTTTGTCTAAGATGCGATTTCGGCATGCAATTACTTCCTCTGATACAGCATTCAATTCATCAAAGAGGGCCTGATCGGAGAGCTTATCGGAAGCTATCATCGGATTCACGATTCGGGTAGGTTCATTCGTAGTGACGACTTTCGCTGCTTCCGCAACACTAGAAACTGGAGCTTCTGGCGCTTTTGGAGCCTCAAAAACCTGAGCTGGCGTTACAGCATTATTTGTCGGCAGCTGAAAGATAGAACTATCTTCTTCGTATGTCATAACTAGCTCTCCCTTTTATATTTTGAAGATTTTTTCGGCATTTTCGGTCGTAATTTTTGCAACCGTACCGAAATCAACCTTGTAATATTCGGTTGCCCATTCAGCTATGTGCTTCACATAGCCTGGCTTATTCATTGTACCACGAAATGGCTTCGGTGTCAAGTAGGGAGCATCTGTTTCGAAGATCATTCTCTCGAGAGGAGGGTGTGCAATGTCCGCAAAAGTCGAAAGGCCGTTTACGCCAATATAAAGGCCGCGGTTCAGAGCTTCGTTAAGATTTTTCTTGCTATCCGAAAAAGAATGCATCACAGAGGTAGGCAATTTAAAATTATCAAAAATTGGCCAAAAATCATCAAAAGCGTCGCGAACATGAAAAGAGACTGGCTTCTGATTATCTTGTGCTAGCTGAAGCATCTCTAGAAGCAATTCTTGCTGCATTTCAGTGCTATACCCATCAAAATGATAATCTAGGCCTATTTCGCCGACACCGACATTCCGTGGGCTTTTAAGGACCTCTGAGGCCATTTTTGCAACATCCGCCAAGTTAGCACGGTCTTTTTCGACATATTCGTTTGGATGATAGCCATATGTCCAGAATATCTGCTCACCTTTTGCTGCCCACTCCTCTGCAAATGCTTTTGCTTGCATGGAGTTATCCGGGTCGGTGCCGATAGTAATTATCTTTTCAACGCCCTGCTCGCGAGCGTGTTTAAAGGTGTCGGCCGCGCTCAGTTCGCGATCAGTCGGATCGTGAATATGCGTATGTGTATCAATCAAATAATTAGCCACGTGGAGGCTCGCCCTCTGGTTCGTCGAGGAGCTTCTTGCTCTTGATTTCGTAGCGACGACCATTTACTGGCGAAACGAAGTAGTCTTCGCCAAGAAGATTAACGAACATATTCAAGTCTTTGTCGTCCATAATAATAATCTTGCCCTGATCGTCCGTCATAAGCTCGAGCTGCATTTCGTCGGCATAATCGAGAAGCTGTTCCTGCGTCATTTCGCCAATCTCGACATTCTGCAGTTTCTTAACCAGAGGCTTTTTATCCTCGAGAAGTGCGTTGAGCGTAAGACCTTCTGGAAAGCTAAGCTTATAAGTCTCTTCGAGCTCTTTGGCTTTTTGCTCAGAAATAAGCTGCTGCTTGTAGTCGAACTGGAAGAGTTTTTCGAACTTTGATTGATTAAAGATTACAATCTGGCCGTCAACGATAGCAGTCTCATTACCTTCCGGCACCTTGATTGCAAGGTCAGCAGTGAGCGGCTCGAAGCTTTCACCGTTAAGCTCCCAGCTGAGTTTGCCCTTGAGAGCGGCGCTGGAGGCGATGTTCTTTGCGATATAGAAGCTCTTTTGGCCATCATCACCAGGATAACTAAATTTCGCAATGATGCCCTTAATGCGTTTGAATTCATATTCGTCATCGGTGAAGTATGCGATATCTTTGTATTCATTTTCGATGAGATGAATCAAGGTCTCAGCGCGGCCGACTTTATCGAGCGCAATACGATAGATAACCTTATCTTCGCCATCAGAAAGCTCGTATTCGCGACATTCAAGGCCTTTATCCGCCTCCTTAATAACGTATTCCACTGCCTCGAGCATGAATAGACTGCGAATTGCCTGCATCAAGACATCGGAATAGCGAACCTTGTATGGCGTATAGTTTTTATTGAATAGAAATAGTTCTACTGAAACATTGTTTTTGATTTCATCGACGTTGTTTGCCCACTGAAAAACATCAAACTCTGGCATAACTCCTCCTTTTATCTTTCTAGTTTAGCACATCTAGTATTTTAGTGCGGCGTCGAGCTGCGGATCTTCTTCTTTGTTGATCTGCTCAAAACTACGTTCAACCTTTTTATCTGGTTCAATGCCCTCGTGATTGATATTCTTGCCATTCGGTGTATACCATTTTGCAACCGTCACGCGAAGCATTTCGCCAGTAGTAAAGCTTTCAAGCGCCTGAACGCTGCCCTTGCCGAAGGTCTTTTCGCCGATTAGGGTTGCGAGCCCGTAGTCTTTGAGCGCGCCAGCAACAATTTCGCTTGCGCTCGCCGTCGAGCCGTTCGTCAGAACAATCGTCTTTTTACCGGCCAAAATTGCCTGGTTGCGGTTTGCGTAAGTTTTTTCGTCATATAGACCGTTACCAGACTTTTGCTCGACAACAATTTTGCCATCAATCCAGAGCGATGCGACTTCTTTTGCGGCACTTACATAGCCACCGCCGTTGCCACGAAGATCAATAATAAACTTGTCACAGCCCTTATCGATTGCTTCTTGAGCTTTTTCGCGTGCGAGACGCCCAGTATCTTGATCAAAACGAGAAATCGTAATAATTGCAGTCTTGCCCTCATAGTCAGCATAAACAGAAACATTATTGATCGTTTCGCGAGTTAGTTCGAAGCTCTTTTCTTCACTTCCGCGCACAACAGTCAGCTTGACTTTCGTACCAGCAGCACCGCGAAGCTTCTTCGCAACCTCGTCGACGGTCAAGGTAGAAATATCTTCATCATCAGCTTTATAGATAATATCGCCAGCCAAAACGCCTGCTTTGCGTGCTGGATTATCTGGCGTAGTACGCAAAACTTTTACATAGCCATCGCGCTGACCAATCTCAACGCCAATACCGGCGCCAACATCACCATTAAGGTCTTTCTCAAACTCTTCTGCTTCAGCGGCAGTTAGATAATAGGTGTAATCGTCGCCTGCAGCTTTCACAAGGCCGCGTTTTGCTTCTTCGATGATTTTCGTCTTGTCTAGGTCGCCGTCATAGTTTTCGGCAAGCTTCTCATAGACGGAATTTAGTGCAGAGAAATCCACATTTGCAACTTGCTTCTTCATACCAAAATAAGATTCAATCTTATCCCAGTTCGCGCCAGCAAGTAAACCACCAAATAGCGCGATCGCGGCGACAATTATAGTGGTAGTTAGGTTGACTTTCTTCTCTATTGCAGGGCTTTGATAATAAAGCTCTTTCGTTTCATTTTTCTTCGCAGTTTGTTTAGCCATATATCTAGTATAACACTACAAGCTTAAACACTATTGCATGTTAAAATAGAATTATATGGACAAGAGTAATGTTTTTGAGGTCAATGCAGAACGCGGTCTCAGCCGCGAACAAGTCCGTAAGGCTCGTTTTTCTGGACAAATAAATACTTCCGTGAAACCGCCTTCAAAATCCATCAAAAAGATTATCGTTACTAATACTTTTACTTACTTTAATTTCGTCTTCGCCGTTATCGCAACCCTACTATGCCTCGTGGGATCAATTCGCGATATCACCTTCCTGCCAATTATTATTGCAAACACATTAATTGGTATCGTGCAGGAAATTCGTGCAAAACTCACACTCGACCGCCTAAATATTCTCAACGCTCCTTCCGCCAGTGTAGTTAGGGATGGAGTCGAGAAAAAAGTTAGCGCCGAATGGCTCGTACTGAATGACGTTGTTATTTTCCGTGCCGGCAATCAAATCCCAGCAGATGCAAAGGTTTTATCTGGCGAAGTATCAGTAAACGAAGCACTCTTGACTGGTGAGGCGGACGAAATTAAAAAGAAGCCTGGCGACAAGTTGATGTCTGGTAGTTTCATCGTTTCTGGCGAATGTCGCGCGCAATTAATCGCCGTTGGCGCAGACTCATACATTTCTCAGTTAACCTTGCAGGCAAAGAAAATCAAAGTCAAGGAGCAGTCCGAGATAATTCGCTCGCTTAACCGCATTGTTACGATTGCCGGTATCGCGATTATTCCAATTGGCGGCTTCTTATTTGTGCAGCGTTTCTTCTTCGAGCAGGCTGGCGCGCAAGCCGCGGTTCAGTCAGCGGTCGCAGCAGTCATCGGCATGATTCCAGAAGGCCTCTTCCTACTTTCCAGTGTCGCGCTCGCTATCTCCTCGATGAAGCTAGCGCAAAAGAAAGTTCTCCTCCATGACATGAAAAGTATCGAGACGCTCGCTCGCGTAGATGTACTTTGCGTAGATAAAACTGGCACAATTACCGATAATTCAATGCTCGTGGCCGATTACTACCCACTCGGTAAATCTACCCGCGAAGATATCTATGGTGCGATGAGTGATTTCGCAAAAGCTCAAAAAGCCGACAATGCTACCATGGAGGCAATCAAAGCCTACTTTACAAAACCGACAAATCGCAAAGCAGAGACGGTTTCCGGCTTTTCGTCTGAGTTTAAATATAGTGGCGTCAGCTATAAAAACGAGAGCTTTGTGCTCGGCGCGCCAGAATTTTTGCTCGGCAAAGAATATGGCAAAATCGAATCCGAGTGCGAGAAACATAGCCGCAAAGGCTACCGCGTATTATTAGTGGCTAAATATGACGGCAAGGTTGATGGCAAAAAGTTAGACAGAAAAGTTACTCCACTTGGCTTGATTACATTAATGAATCCGGTACGCAAGAATGCGCCAGAGACCTTCAAGTACTTTGCCGACCAAGGCGTAGAGATTAAAGTCATTTCTGGCGATAACCCGCTTACGGTATCCGAGGTAGCAAAGAAAGCCGAAATTGCGAATGCCGGCAAATTCATCGACGCAACTCACCTAAAAACCGATAAAGAAATCGCAGAAGCAATGAATAAATATACCGTATTCGGCCGCGTTACGCCAGAGCAAAAGCGCAAATTCGTAAAAGCCTTACAGAACAATGGTCATATAGTTGCAATGACTGGTGATGGCGTAAACGATGTATTGGCCCTACGCGATGCGGATTGTTCCGTCGCGATGGCGAGCGGTAGCGATGCAGCCGCACAGGCAGCGCAACTCGTTTTACTCGAATCAGATTTCTCGCGCATGCCAGATGTTGTAACGGAAGGACGCCGCGTCGTTAACAACCTTGAGCGTAGCGGTAGCTTATTCCTAGTCAAGAACGTCTTCTCTATCATGACGGCAATTGTAGCAATAGTCCTTTCTCTTACCTACCCACTAGTACCGTCACAGATTTCGCTCGTTAGCATGTTTACGATCGGAATTCCTGCTTTCCTTCTATCACAGGCGCCAAACCACGATCTTATTCGCGGCAAATTCGTGAGCAATATCTTGCGTCGTTCAACTCCTGGCGGCATAACTGATTTTATCCTCGTCGCATTGATGGGTTTAATGGGTTCAATTTTCAGCCTATCGACCGAAGAAATCGGCACCTGCGCGACCATCCTGCTCGCTGTTGTAGGCCTACAGATGATTTATCGCGTAACGAAGAAACCGTTCAACTGGTACAAACGTAGCATCATTATTCTATGCGTTGCCGGTATGATATTTAGCTTCATATTCCTGCCATGGCTGTTCGCTTTGACGCCAATTTCAATTCAAGCCATTGCAATAGTTACTATTCTGTCCATTCTATCTGCCCCGCTCTTGCATTATGTCGGAATAGCAATTGACTGGCTTTGGAACAAAGTCGTAGAGCGTTATTTTAAGCTCGACAAGGTACGCGATGCTAAAGCAAAAAACTAATTGGGCGATACTTACTAAACGCGCTGTTCTAGCAAGTCTCCTGATTGGCTTAGGCGACTACATTTTATTAAAAATTGGCGCACCGCTTGGCGCGTTTCTGTTCGCGTTCGGACTCTATGGAGTCTGCGTACTTGGCGCAAACTTATTCACAGGTAAGTGCGGCTTCGTGATTGCGGACAAAAAATGGCTAGAGCTTGGAGTAATTCTAATCGTTAATTTACTCGCCGGATGGATACTTGGCTGGCTCTTTAGTCTAGCCGATTCGTCGCTAATTGCTGCCGCAAACGAAAAAATTGCCAAATGGAATTTCTCACTAGACTTCTTTATCCGTAGCGCATTTTGCGGCGCAATTATGTATCTGGCCGTCAAATGCTTTAAGCTCGGCTCCATCTGGGGAATATTCTTCGGAGTGCCACTATTCATTTTGGCCGGTTTTCAGCATAGTATCGCAAATGCTATTACGGCCGGCGTCGCGACTTATTTTGACTGGACGATTCTTCTTTGCGCCGGTGGTAATTTTGCCGGCTCGGTTATAACGGCATGGCTAGTTGGCGAAGCTGAAAAAGTTGCGCCTAAAACGGCAAAGAAAAGTACAAAAAAGAAATGAAAGATCGCAAGAAATTAGTCGCATATTTAATCTTAAATATCCTAATTTCTGTTTTCGAAATAATTGCTTTCGCTCTCGTCGTTCAGAGACGTGGCGCAGAGACTTTTCAGTATTATACGCAGCTCAGCAATCTATTCTTATTGATTTGTAACCTAATTAACATTGCCTTTGTTGCACGTGCATTAAAACCCAAGAAGCAGATACCACACATTGCCAATCTACTGACCTATATGGCGACTTGCACTACGACCGTAACACTAATTGTCGTGTTATTCGTTTTGTCTTGGATGGTTGGCGATCTATGGTGGTTGCTAACTTACGATTCAATGCTCTATATGCACACGCTTTGCCCTATTCTCGCAATTATAATGCTGGTTTGGTGTGCTCCGGAACGTCAAAACAAAAAGTCGGCATTATTTGCACTAATACCGACTATCATCTACGCAATCGTAGGAATAACGATGAATATTCTACGCCTCTGGGACGGGCCATATCCATTCCTCCAGGTCTACAATCAGCCAATCTGGGCAAGTTTTGGCTGGGCGATAGTCATTCTGGGAGTCGCCTATCTTATTGCACGTCTTTTGCTTTTACCCACTCGGGCGGATCGATCTCGAAGTTAATTATTGGCGTTTCAAAATCAACAATATCCATATCTACGCCATAGTAATGGTTATAGATTTTATCTACGGCACCAAACATAGCGTCTTCTTTTTTAAGACCCAGGCGCTCAGCTACAGACCAGACCGCCTCCTCGCTAGGACCCTCAATCTCGGTATAGGTCGGAATCCATGGCCAAGTATCGATAGTAATCTCTACGCCATCTAGAACCCAAGTTTCACGATATGTTTCCTGGACTGCCTTCTGCACCAAGCCACAGCCAGCAATAAATTTTACGGCATCATCGTAGTCATTAACAATGAGATTCACTTCCTTAACACCCATAATAGAATCTTCATCTTCGAAGTTCTTGTAAGTCATCACAATCTTGTCGCCCTCATCGCGCACGCGCGCAAAGGAATGCGGGCCACTGTCAAAGACTGTACGACGCATCAGTCGTTCAGCTTTGATACATTCAGCGCCGGCGGCTTCTAGCTTGGCGCGATAGCTATCTTTGTCGATATCTAGAAAACTTGCCTCAATCTCATTATTCATCAATAACCTCAAACTCTATTGCAACTGTTCCATATTTATCAATTTCTTCTTTAGTATAAAACTTCGGGAATAGCGCTAAATACTCCTCCTTGGTGTAGTTCGAGCTATATAATCTTTCGATTGGATATTTTGCAGTTATTTCCTCAAAGTTCGCGCATTGAACCAAGTTCGTAACGCGCACCCAGAGCGATTCTAATTCTTCGGGACGTTTTAACACTTCAATCTTGTCACCGATCTGAATCTTGCGACGTTTTTCATCGTTAACGCGCGCTTCAACATTCTTAGTGCCGTTCTTAACTTGCTCATAAATTTCTGGATCAAGATGTATTTGCATGAATACATTATAATATAAGTATGAAGTTTGATACCAATGCGCCATATAAGGTACCAGCCGAATATGAGCCGAAGAATAAGAATTTTGAGCCTAAGACTAAGCCGACGTCAGTAATCATGATTATCCTTGGCGGGATTATAGTTTGCACAATTACGGTTGCTGCAATCATCGGGATTATTATCGGAGCAAATATGGCTTATAAAGCCATCCGCGACACTATCGAGCATACGGATACACATCTCGAAGAAGACGTTAATAAAGTCTAAAGGTCTGATTGCATAATGCTCACGGGGCTAACGCGACCGTTCGTTATATTCCCTCGCTAGCGCGAAGGTCATATAATGCGCCCAGGTCTAATGAGCCTGGGCGTTATATGAAATGGGCGCACAAATGTGCGCAATTTTTTGTGCAACAAAAAATCCACCTCTTCGGTGGCTTTCGTACTTTCCTCCGGAAAGATGAAAGGCCACCCGTTGAGGTGGCCATTTCATATAATTCGGCATCTTGCTAGTTTCCCGCAAAGCAGTATAATCGCCGCGACCAGGCTTGACTTCTGTGTTCGGAATGGGAACAGGTATTTCCCTGGCGCTATGGACACCGAGGAAAGACTCTAAGGGCGAGCCAAACACGAACGGCTCTGTTTTAGAATCTTACCTCGATGTAAGATGCACAATAG
>JAHKZT010000002.1 GCA_020626475.1 bacterium | reverse complement strand
GTGGCTTCTTGCCAGTTTCTCAGCTTTCGGCTGAACATTACCCACGTGTCGGTGGTTCTGATAAGGACGAAATCCTTCAGCGCCTCAACGCACTCGTTGGCAAGTCTATCCGCGTTCGCATCCTTGATGCTGACCGCAAGACTAACAAGCTTATTCTCTCTGAGAAGGAAGCTATCAAAGACGGTCTCGCAGAGCGTTTCGCAAAGCTCGCCGTCGGTGACGTCGTTAAGGGCGTTGTAACCGGTGTAGTCGACTTCGGTATCTTCGTAAATGTCGATGGTATTGAAGGTCTGGTACACATTTCCGAGATTTCTTGGGAACGTGTGAACAATCCATCCGACTACGTTAAGGTTGGTGAAACTGTCGAAGCAAAGATTATTGCAATCGACAAAGATCGCCTCAGCCTAAGCATGAAGCAGCTTCAGGAAGACCCATGGCTTTCCGAGATTGCAAACTTCAAGAAGGGCGATAAGGTTGAAGGTACGATCACTCGTATCACCCCATTTGGCGCATTCGTTCAGATTTCGCCAGCTGTCGAAGCTCTAGTTCATGTTTCTGAACTCGGTGAAGGCAGCGATGTCGATCCAGAGAAGATCTTCACTCTTAATGAGCGCAAGGAATTCAAAGTTCTTGACATCGACAAAGAAGGCCGCAAGATTTCTTTGAGTTTTTCTGATAAGAAATAGAATCGCTTTCTCGAAAAATCCACGTCTTCGCGCGTGGATTTTTTGTGCTGTGAAATTTGTTTCCGTTCGGGAAAGAATTTTTCTCTAGGTGATTGCGTGCTCAGATATGAGATATTTCCAAAAAAGAAACAAAGTAGTTAGCATTTAACAAACTCGTGATATGGGAGTATGGGGACAGAATGCGAGCAGCGTTGTGCTGAAACTTAAGATATGTTAAAATAATGGGAGTTTTTGTGTAATTTTTTATTACATTGATATTATCTAAACAGAAAGGAGCTAGAAAGTGGAAGAAAAAGTTATACAGGTTTCTGGCTCGATTACGGTAGATGAGCTAGCAAACGCCCTCGGCGTATCTGTTACGCATTTGATTGGTGAGCTTTTTAAAAACGGCATTATGGCGACGATAAATCAGCGCCTAGATGTCGAGACGGCTCAGATTATGACTGAAGAGCTTGGTTTTACGAATGTTCGTTTTGAACGCAAAGAGAATTCGGCGAAATTGCCTGGTGCAAAGCGCGAGCTTTCGAAGGATGCAAAACTTCGTCCACCGGTAGTAGCGGTGATGGGTCACGTCGATCACGGTAAGACTACTTTGCTCGACACGCTTCTCAAGAAGAAGACGGTTGAAGGTGAGGCTGGTGGTATTACGCAGCATATCTCCGCTTATCAGATGGAATATAAGGATCGTAAGATTACTTTTCTCGATACTCCTGGTCACGAGGCTTTCGCAGCGATTCGTCAGCATGGCGCGATGCTTACTGATATTGTTGTAATTGTGGTCGCAGCAGATGATGGTGTGAAGCCGCAGACTGCAGAGGCAATTAAGTTTGCTGAGGCAGCTAACGCAAAGATTATTGTTGCAATCAACAAGATTGATAAGGAAGGTGCAAATATTGACCGCACCAAGGCGCAGCTTGCGACCGACTTCAATCTTAACCCAGAGGAATGGGGTGGTGATACGATTATGGTTCCTATCTCCGCAAAGCGCGGTGATAATCTCGAGCAATTGCTTGATATGATTCTTTTGACTGCTGATATTGACGAACTCAAGGCTGATACGAATATTCCGGCTGAAGGTCTCGTAATTGAGAGTCATATGGAAGTCGGTAAGGGTTCAGTTGTTAATCTTTTGATTACCGGTGGTGAACTTAAGGTTGGTGAATTTATCGTGGCGGGCAAGACTTATGCAAAGATTCGTACGATGCTTGACTGGAAGGGCAAACCAAAGGGCAAGGCTACGCCATCTACTCCTGTTGTCGTAACCGGTTTTAAGGAGCTTCCAAACTTTGGCGATAAATTTGAAGAGGTTGAAGATGAGAAGACCGCACGTCGCATGGCGCTTCTTAATGCTCAAGCAGAGGCAAATGAGACGGCTAACGCGAACGTTACCTCAACGGATCTTCTCCGCATGATGAATACGGCAGATAATACTAAGACTTTGAACGTGATTGTTAAAGGCGATGTTCAGGGTTCTGTTACCTCCGTCGTTGATTCGCTTCGTTTGATTGATACGCAGGGTGAGATTACGTTAAATATCGTATCAACTGGTGTTGGTGCCGTATCGGAAAATGATGTCTATATGGCCTCTGGTGGCAAGACGATCATTTACGGCTTCAATGTTACGGTTCCAAATGCGATTGCAAAGATGGCAGAGCGCAACGGCGTACCAGTTCGCGTTTACCGTGTGATTTATGAACTTCTTGATGACGCAAAGCACGAGATGGAAGAAATGCTTGACGCTGAGATGATTGAGACTGAGACTGGCGAACTCGAAGTTAAGGGCGTCTTCCGCACGGAAAAGACCGAAATCATCGCTGGTGGTATGGTTAAATCTGGTCGCGTTGCGCCTGGCATGCTCGGTCGTGCTTATCGTAAGAAAGAACTTCTTGGTGAGATTGAGGTGGTTAACGTTCAAGAGGGTAAAGTTGACGTGCCTTCGCTTGCTGAGGGTGAGCTTGGCGGTATGTCGCTAAAGACGCAGAAGAAGATCCAGCTCGAAATTGGTGATAGTATTAAATTCTTTGTTCGCGAATATAAGAAAAAGAAAATCGCCTAAAATTAGTTAAGCATAGGCTTTTTGTGCTACAATGGGGGAAATAGGAGAAAAAGCTATGTATAAGTTTGACGACAATTTTCTCGAGAGTGTTGGTCTCGGGTCAATGCCGGCCGAACAGAAAGAAGCTTTCTTGCAGTATGCGCAGGATCAGCTCGAGGTGCGGATCGGTGAAAAGATGAGCGAAGGTCTTTCTGAAGATCAGCTCGATGAGTTCGAAAAGATTATTGATAATGATCAGGCGACTCTAGATAAGTGGATCGCCGGCGCAGGTGATTACAAGAATGATGTCGTTTACCAGAAGTTAGCCGAAAATATTGGTGGTTCTGAAGATGATATCCTTGGTGATTACGTTACTGCTAAGTGGCTCAATCAGAATTGTCCGCAGTATCAGCAGATTATTCAAGATTCAGTAAACGCTTTGCGCGATGAAATTTCCGCAAACAAAGATGCACTTCTTGAAAGCATGCAATAAATAAAAAAATAACCCCCAGTTTCGGGGGTTATTTTTTGTGTCCATTTAGAAAGCTTTTGGCGTCCATTTCCTTGGAATTTTCAGGGATGAGACGGTCGATTACTAGGTATTTACCGTCGGCGCACTTCTGATCGATTTCTGTGGCTGCAGTGTCAGCAACGTGGGCGGAGGTGATAACGCATGGGATTCCGAGCAATTCGAGCTTAGACTTCGGGAAACCGGCATAGGCGCGAACCTCGTTGTAGAGCGTCTGAGCGGCTTTCTCGGCTGGTTTTAATTCGGATAGGTCTTTGCTGAGTTGAGTGGTAAAAGTGGCTTCTGCGTCATTCTGTGCGGTCTCAGGGGCATTTTTTGCCACGATACCAGGTAGAACTTCCAAAAGACGCTCTGCGCCAGCGGTTGCGAGCTTTTCGTAGAGACTTTGCTTTGTGTCTCCGGTCTCGATTTTGACGATTTCTTGAGCGAAAGTATTGCCGGCGTCCATGGCTTTGGCGAGGCGCATAACGGACACGCCAGTCTCAGTGTCGCCATTTAGTAGGGCGGATTCGATAGGGGTGGTGCCGCGATATTTTGGCAACATCGAAGGATGGATATTGATAATGCCGCAAGGGAAGGCATTGATAATGCGCTCTGGGATGATCTTGCCGAAGCTAGCGAGGACGGCGACGGGAGCATCGTACTGGGCGATAATCTCCATGATTTCGTCATTGTTTTTGCTGAAATATACAGGGATATTGGCGGCTTTGGCGGCCTTTTCGATAGCGTATGGCTTGCGATGATTCGGATTAGTTAAGAGTACGGCGCAAATCTCGAACTCGTCGGAGTTGTGGAGTTTATCAAAAAGAATAGTTTTTGGCTTGATGCCCTGAGCGAGCTGCTCGTTGCCGAAGAAAATAACTTTAGTCTTCATCAGGGAAGAGGTCCTTATTGCCAGCGACATCTTTGTCGTAATCTACAGGTACGAGGTCGCCTTTATTGTCTAGGCGATACCACGCGTCTTTATCGTCTTTGATATGGTCGATAAACAGGATTCCGTTAAGGTGATCAATTTCGTGCATAAGGGTACGAGCAAGGAAACCTTCTGCTTTGATGCGTACCTCTTGACCATCAATGGTCTGCGCTTTGATACGGGCTTTAGTTGGGCGAGGAACTTTGCCGTAATAGTTAGGTACGGAAAGGCAGCCCTCGTAATCGCGTTCAATTTTGCCTTCGGTTTTGATTACTTCTGGGTTGAGAAGGGGAATGAAGGTAGCGTTATCTTTATTTTCGGTATCTTCGCGTACGACAATGATGCGGCGGTCATAACCGAGCTGAGGCGCGGCAAGGGCAGCGCTAATTTCAAATTTATGTTCTTTTTCCCAATCGAGACAGTTCTGAATCATATTTTCGACCATCTCGTGGATTTCGTCATCGACATGATTGACTTTTTTGCACTTCACGCGAAGGCGTGGATCTGGAGTGGTAACAATATTCATACTATCTGTTATCTTAACATAATCTAGCCACTAAGGCGAGCATAAGCGTTAGAGTAATGTGTATGGATCGAAGTCGTAATGTAAATAGCTAGTCTTATCGAGCTGATCAAAAATTTTAACGAGGTCTTTGCGGGTTTTCGCTTTGATAACGATTTGCCAAGTATAGCCGGAGCGCTCACGTTCGTGAAAGGCGGGCATTGGTGGCGAGACAAAAATTTGATTCAGATTTTCTGACTTGATAGTCTGGCGGATAGTTCTGAATAATTTTTGTGCATTTTGAACGGTTGCTTTTTCGGTTTTGTAACACAAAGATAATTTGAGTAAAAATGTATATGGTGGCAGTTTCGCCAAGCGACGTTTTTCGAGCAAATAATTGTAAAAATCCTGGTATTTTCCAGAGGTGGCAAAACGAATAATTTCTTGATTTGGCTGGAAAGTTTGAATAAAAATTCGACTGTTTTGATGGCCGCGATTTGCACGACCGATAACCTGTGTGAGTAATTGATAGCTTCGTTCTTCGGAAGAGAAATCCGGCAGGTTTAAACCGGCGTCTGCCTGAACAACTCCGAGTGTGCTGAGTAATGGAAAATCAAAACCTTTAGCAAGCATTTGGGTGCCAATAAGAATGTCGTAATTGCCGGTTCTTACTTCTGAATAGACTTTGTTGAGCTGCTGGTCGCTAGCCGTATCGGCGTCGAAGCGCCCAATCTTTGCTTTCGGGAAAAGCTTAGTGAGCTCTTCTTCGATGAGCTTTGTGCCAAAGCCCTTGTGGTGAATACTGGCGTTACCGCATTCTGGACAAGAGGTTGGAACGGGGTAGCTGCGGCCGCAGGTGTGGCAATGAAGCTGGAATTTGTCTGCATGGAGAACGAGCGGCAGGAGGCAGTTTTCACAGAGTGCCTGCCAACCGCATTTGTCGCAGATTGTTAGAGGTGCGGTGCCGCGGCGGTTATGAAAAATCAGGGATTGTTGCCCCTCGTTTAGCGATTGCTGGATCGATTCAATGAGCGGATTGCTAATAATGCGGCTACGGGTATAATCGGCGCGGTTTTTAAAGTCAATAATGGAGATAGTGGTTGTTTTGTCGTTTTTAATTGCGAGCTCAGAAAGTTCAACGGTAGCGTTATGCGATTTGCAGACGTAATAATCTGAGACTAATGGGGTGGCGCTACCGAGGATGGTTTTGCCCATTTGGCTAGCGAGGCGTAGTGCAGAATACTTTGGATTTTGATCCTGATGGTATGCTGGCTCGTGCGCCTCGTCGATAATAATTAGGCCGAGGTCTTTTACGGGAGCAAAGAGAGCGCTGCGCGGGCCGATAATCACCTGAGGGGTGTCTGCTTCGAGAGACTTTTGCCAGAGTTGATGACGCACAGACTCGGTTTGTTCGGAATGGAGCAGGATTACCTCTTGGAAATGCTGTTGGAAATTCTGTACTAACTGAGAAGTGAGAGCAATTTCTGGGACGAGCAGAACAACGGATTTGTTGGCTGCGAGTTGGCGCTTGGTGAGTTCGATATAAATGTTGGTTTTACCGGAGCCGGTAATACCATGAAGGAGAATAGTGTTGGCGGGGTTCGCCTCTATTTCGCTAATAGCGCGCTTCTGGGCAGCAGAGAGCGGATTCTGGCTTTTTGGGGAGAAAAGGGTATTGTTTAGGGCGCTAGAGGTGTTGCGGCGCGATTTAGTGATGCCGCGTGGCAAAATAGCACTAACGACGCTTGAGAGAGGGCAGCGATAATAATCGGAGAGCCAAAATAGAGCTTTGACGATGTGCTTCGGTAGAGGTGTTTCGTAAAGAATTCTTGCTATGGCTTTTGTTTGGAAATCTGGTTTTTGGGTTTTTCCGGCGACGATTCCAATGGTTGTATTTTTGCCGAAGGGGACCTCGACAATTTGTCCGATTTTGAGCGGCAATTCAGATTCGTAAGTGAGAAGGTTTTCGCTCTGATGGAAAGATTTAGCGGGCGCAACCAGATAGTAGCTCATAAGATAAGTATACCTGAAATTGTGGTATATATTTTGCAAAAGTCAATGTTGTGTTTTTTACAACCATTACTTAAAATAGAAAGCAGTACAAAGGAGGTAAATGTTAGACGTTTTCGTGACGAGTCGGGTGCGGCGTAAGATTATCGTTGTTTTTGCGAAATATCCAGATTTTAAGACCCATGTCCGTGGCTTGTCGAAGCTTATCAAAGAAGATCCGGGTAATATCCAGCGTGAGCTACGGAGAATGACGAAGGGCGGCTTTTTGGTTGCTACGAAAAAGGGAAATACTAGCATTTATCAGACGAATAAACAGTTCCCAATCTTAAAAGAGCTACAGAGTATTGTTATTAAAAGCCAGCAGGCTGAAGACGCTAAAAAGACTCCAAGCAAGATTATTGGATGACGCGGATTTTTAAACAGTTGCTGGCCGATCGTGGGCTAGACGAATCTTTTTTGCATCCGAAATATACTGATTTGTTTGATCCGTTTTTGATGCTTGGAATGACAAAGGCGGTAGATAGAATTGAGAAGGCGCGAGATAGGAAAGAGAAAATTATTATCTATGGCGACTACGATGCGGATGGTGTGACTAGTAGCACAGTTTGTCGAGATGCTTTGGTAAATTTTGGTTGCGAACAAGTAGATATTATGTTGCCGAACCGCTTTAAGGACGGTTATGGTTTGAATAGACCGGCTATTCCAGAGATCATTAATCGGGGTGCGGGCTTAGTAATTACGGTAGACTGCGGCAGTGGTTCCGAAGACGTGATTGTAGAGCTAAAAACGCAGGGCATTGATACGATCGTGACGGACCACCATGAAATTCCGACAGTGCCTAAAACTGCCGTGGCAGTGGTTAATCCGAAGCGTCGCGGCGAAAAATACGGCTTAAACATGGCGGGTGTCGGCGTAGCTTTTACTTTGGCGAGAGCGTTGAATGCGCGCAAAAATGGCGGTGAGTGTGATGGCCAAGAGAAATGGCTACTAGATATGGTTGCGATTGGTACGGTTTGTGATTCGATGGAGCTGCGCGAAGAGAATCGAATCATGGTTTATTATGGGATGATTGTGCTTGGCAAGACGCGAAGGCGTGGCATACAGGAGTTGGCAAAGCTAGCGAAGTGCAAGTTAGACCAGGTTGATACGCATGCAATCGGTTTTCAGCTAGGGCCGCGCATTAATGCGGCCGGCCGAATGAAAACGGCGGATTTAGCACTCGATCTAATGCTATCTGATTCGCGTGCGGAGGCGCTTCGTTTAGCGACGGAACTTGACGATTTAAACAAGGAGCGTCGCGAGGCGCAAGATAGGGCTGTAAAAGAGGTTGGTGAATTGGGCGATGAACCAGTGCTAGTCGTGCGTGGTAAGTGGCATGAGGGGATTGTTGGTATCGTTGCTGGACGTTTGACGGAAATATATAAACGTCCGACTTTTGCTTTGACGGAGTTAGACGATGGGTCGCTAAAGGGTTCAGGGCGTAGCTTCGGAGATTTCTCGCTAGCGGAAGCTCTGCAGAGTTGTCCGAAAGGGCTATTGCTATCTGGTGGTGGGCATGCGGGGGCCTGCGGTTTGAGTATTAAGGGCAGCGATTTTGAGAAATTCAAAAAGCATATTGTAGAGTATTATTTATCACTGAATCTTAAGGATCAGGAAAAGTATTTGCGCGTAAAAAGCGATGTTATATTAAAAGACTTGAGTGAGTTATCTGTTGAGCTATATGATGAAGTTTGTCTGCTTGAGCCTTTTGGCCCTGGAAATGAAGAGCCGGTATTTGAATACACGGGGCGCGTAAGTGCGAAGCGTATCTTAAAAGAAAAACATTTATCAATCAGTGTATCTGATGACAAAAAAGACGTCCGTATGATGTCGTTTTACGCTCCCGAAGAACAATTATCAGTAAAAACTGGCGATATTGTGAAAGTACAATTTACATTATCGAAAAACGAGTGGGGTGGAAATGTAAAAATTGAGGGTATGATAATTTCTCTTGAAGTAATCGAGAACTTATGATAAAATAAAGCGCAGTATGGCAATCAAAGTAACTAGAAAAGACCAGAACGAAGCTAACGAGAATATTATTCGTCGCTTCAATCGCAAGGTTCTTCAGAGTGGCGTGATGGCTACTGCGAAGGAAAGTCTTCGTTTCTCGAAGCCTATTTCCAAGCGTGAGCGTCGCCAGAAGGCGATTCTTCGCGACAAGCGCAAAGCCGAAAAAGCCGAACGCATGAAGTTAGGCCTTAAATAAAGAATACCCCCAGATAGCGGGGTATTTTTGAGGAAAATAAAAAAAGGAGGTAAAATGTTTATTCTATTTGGCCCAGCGGGGAGCGGCAAGAGCTTGCAGGGGCAACGTTTAGCGGAAAAGTATAATTGGCGTTGGCTGTCGGTCGGCCAGCTTTTGCGCGACAAAAAGAATCCTGTACTAGAAAGAACAATGAAAGAGGGTGGATTAGTCGATGATAACTTCGTCGTCAATATGATGCACGACGCGATTAAAGAGGCTGAATATGCGGGGCAGGACGCGATTTTGGACGGCTACCCGCGTGACGTCTGGCAAGCAGAATGGCTCGTTGCGCATGATGATCTAGAAAATGTTGATGGTGCAATTATTTTGAACGTGCCAAAAGAAGAACTATGGAAGCGTCTCGAGGCGCGTGGCCGCGTGGACGATAAAAAAGATGCAATCGAAAAACGTTGGGGTATATTTGAGCAAACAATTTCTACGATGCGCGAAATACTCGAAAAGAAGGGTTTGAAGTTTGAAGAGATTGACGGTGTTGGTGAGATTGAGCAAATTACCGAGCGCATCGAGGCAGTATTAGCTAAATGGGGTACAATATAATATATGGATGAGAAAAAAGTTTCTGCAATGCGCGAGGGCGGCAAAATTATGGCCCAGATTTTTGCAGATTTGAAAGAATATACGAAGCCGGGTTTGACTGGCAAAGAAATTGATAAATGGGTAGAGCAACAGATCTTGGCTGCTGGTGCAACTGTGGCGTATTATGAGCCGGAAGTAAGCTTTCCGGGTTCGATTTGTATTTCCGTGAACGATGAATTAATACACGGTACACCAAAAGATATTCCGCTCGAAGAAGGCGATAAGGTTAGCTATGATCTTGTAATTAAATATAAAGGCTATTATGTCGATTCTGCTTTTACGATGATTGTTGGTAATAAACCGACAGCAGCGCAGAAGCACCTTTTGAGCTTTACGGAATCTTCGCTTTATGAAGGTATTGAGCAGGTGCGTGACGGCGCAAAGCTTGGTGATATTGGCGCAGCGGTTCAGAAGACGCTTGAGAAGGGCAAGCTTGGCGTAATTCGCAACTATGTCGGTCACGGTATTGGTACGAGCATGCATATGCCACCAGAGGTGCCAAACTATGGTAAAAAGGGCCAGGGTATTACGCTCCATACTGGCGATACGATTTGTATTGAGCCGATGTCTAGCTTGGGTAAGCCGGATACGATCGTCGTTGAAGATGATGACGATGGCTGGACGGTATGTCTTCGCGATGGCTCTTTGGGTTGCCATTTTGAACATACGATTCTTGTTACTGACGACGGATATGAAATTTTAACACAAGCATAAGCTTGTATGCTACAATAATCTTATGGAAGAAAAAGCGCGTTTTGCGGTGGGAATTGATGTTGGCACGAATTTTGTGCGAACAGTTTTAGGTACTGTTAAAGGAGAAGAGATCTCTGTTATTGGCTATGGCGAAATTCCGACAGAGGGTATGCGTCGTGGCGTAGTAAAAGAACTAATTCCGCCAGCAAAGGCAATTGATGAGTGCCTTGCTAAGGTAGAAGGCATGAGCGGCGTAAAAGTCGACTCTGCTAATGTTGGCATTAATGGTGCTCATATCGGCAGCGTAAAGATCGATGGCATGATTGCGGTCGGTGTTGCTGAGCATGAGATTAATGAAGATGATATTGTTCGTATCGCTGATACGGCCATTGCTGGTAAGGTTCCGGCGAATCGCGAGACTTTAGCGCTTGTCCCGTATGAATATATTCTTGATGGTCAGGGTGGTATTCGTGAGCCATTAGGCATGCATGGTGCTCGTTTGGAGCTTCGTGCGAATGTTGTTTCTGCCTTAATGCCAGATTGCGAAAATCTACGTAAAGTATGTGAAAGTGCTCAGTTGGAGCCGCATGGCCCATTTGAGCCGACTGTAGTTGCTGCTGCGCGCGCAGTAACGAATAGCGCACAGCGCGAGAATGGTGTCGGCATCGTAGATATGGGTGGCGCTACAACGAGTATCGCAATCTTCGATGAAGGCGAGCTTCAGTTTGTGGGCGTAATTCCGATTGGTAGTAATGATATTACCAAAGATTTAGCTACGGTACTTGCTACAATTCCTGATGTTGCAGAAGAAATCAAGATTCGCTTCGTATCTGCTACGAAAGAGAACAATGACAGAGATATTGTCGTGAAGCGTGGCCGTGAGGAGTTTCGCTTTAAGCGCGAGGATGTTGAAGAGGTTGTTGAGGCGCGTCTTGAAGAAATTTTCGATGGTGTTCGTAAAATGCTTACAATTGCAGGTTATGATCGCAGACTTCCAGAGGGCTTAGTTCTTTGCGGCGGTGGCGCGAAGCTTCGTAATATTGAGCAATTTGTCCGTAAGCATGTTGAGCTTGCAGCCCGCATCGCAAAACCGAGCGGAATTATCGGTGTAAGTGAAGATATTTTGAAGCCTGAGTACGCGGCTGCAATTGGTTTGATGCTTGGCGATAATGAACGAGCAAATATTGATAACTTTGATAACAGAGATAAAAAAGCTCCAAAGAAGCAGAAGAAGCAAAAAGAAGGTAGCTTCTTTTCCAGAATCTTCAAATTGTTCAAATAATTTGTGCAAAACTTTACAAAAAAGATTTTTAGATGTTATCATCTAATTAAGAATTTTTGAAAATGTGGAGGAGCAATATGCCCGAAGTAAAACCGAGCGAGGTGGAGAGTACAGCTAGTATCAAAGTAATTGGCGTTGGTGGTGCCGGCGGTTCTGCCGTTAATCGCATGCGTGAAGCGGGCCTTTCTGGTGTCGAATTCGTCGCGATGAATACCGATGCGCAAGCTTTGCATAATTCCAAGGCCGACATTAAGGTTCATCTTGGTCATGATACGACAAATGGTCTTGGTGCAGGTGCAGACCCTACCGTAGGTGAAAAGGCCGCTGATGAGAGCCGCGAAGAAATTAAGAACGCTTTGACTGGTGCTGATATGGCATTTATTACGCTTGGTGCTGGTGGTGGTACTGGCTCTGGTGCTGGCTACATTGTTGCTGAGGAAGCTCGCAAACAAGACATCCTTACGGTTGGTGTTGTTACGAAGCCATTTTCTTTTGAAGGTCAGAAGCGTGCAGCTAACGCTAACTGGGGTATTGAGCGTCTAGCTCGCAATGTTGACGCATTGATTACGATTCCTAACGATCGTCTCCTCCAAACGATTGATCAGCGTACTCCAATTCTCGAAGCATTTAAGATTGCTGATGATGTACTTCGCCAGGGTGTTCAGGGTATTTCTGAACTTATTACTGAGCATGGCTTGGTCAACTTGGACTTTGCCGATGTTCGTACCATTATGAAAGATGCGGGCTCTGCTCTCATGGGTATTGGCCGTGCATCTGGTGAGAATCGTGCAACGATTGCTGCTCAGCAGGCTATCGAATCTCCGCTCATCGAAGTATCCGTCGATGGTGCACGTGGCGTTTTGCTCTCGGTTATCGGTGGTTATGACCTATCTATGCAGGAAATCAACGAAGCGGCGGAGCTTGTTACGGCAAGTATCAGTCCAGATGCAAATATCATCTGGGGCGCAGCAATTCGTCCAGAGCTCGAAGACGAAGTTATTGTCACAGTTGTTGCAACTGGTTTCGATTCGCAATATTATGGCAACGATCCACGCGCTCTTCAGGACACTTACGTTAGCGACCTTAGTAGTAGCGTAGAGCCAGTCTCTGCTCCAAGCCAGGCCGCAGCAGATCCAGTTCAAAGCATGCCAGCCGAAGAGCCGGCTGCCCCGATTCAGCCAGAAACTCCAGCATCGGCAGTCTTTACGAATAATGACAATGTTAATATGTGGGATCAGATTCGCAACGATAGCGATGATGATGACAGTGATATTCCAGCAATCTTGAGGCGCCGCAAAAAGAATAAAGATTAGGAGGGCGGGATGAGCCATCTCAAAATTGGCGAAAGTAAAGTACTTGAAAGTCGTGAGTCTCCGGACGGAACGATGATTCGTAGGCGACGTGTGTCGCTCGATGGTAAGCATCGCTTTACGACTTATGAGAGAATTGAGCGTCCGGGCATGATGGTGCGCAAGCGTTCTGGTGCCCGTGAGGCTTTTGATCGCGACAAATTAATGAGCGCGGTACGTAATTCGGTCGGTAAATACTTCAATAGCGATCTTGATGTGCAGAATGTCGTAGACTCGGTCGAAGAGAAAATCTATGACGTCGGCAAGGATGAGGTGCAGTCGAGCTTGATTGGCGAGACAATTATGGAAGTGTTGGCCGATACAAATGAAATGGCCTATGTGCGTTTTGCGAGTGTCTTCAAAGAGTTTAAATCTCTAGATGATCTCGAGCGAAGCATAGCAGAGCAGCGCGAAAGAATGAAAAAGAAAGCAGCAAAAAAGGAGTAATTTTATGCGGGTGGTAATGATTTGGCGTGAAGAAACGGATTATGCGCGTACGGTAATTGAGTGGTTGCGCGATTTTGAACATCGCACTGGCAAACAGCCGGAGAGTTTTAGCCCGGATTCACCAGAAGGCGAGAGTATTTGTCGTTCTTATGATGTTGTAGAATATCCAACGATTTTGGCTTTTGACGATGAGGGGAAGTTGGTTCAGGAATGGCGTGGTATGAACCCGAGTTTGCCGCGCATTGACGACGTCAATTACTATTTGATGGATCGTTAGAAAAAATTGTGCTAATGTTTGTTCTGCTTTGAATAAATGTGGTATAATTTTTGTATAAAGCGTTTGAGCAGCTATCAACTGCGAGCTAATGGAAGAAAGACGTGCCAGGACTGCGAGGGCAGGTCGATTAGAACCGTTCGTGAATCCGCGTGAGAGATGAAGTGAGTGCCGAATTGTTCAGGTTCGGAAATTGGATGGTACCGCTCCAAGGAGTTCCAATGCAAATTGGAATTTTTTTGTTCAAAAAGAAAGGAGATGTGGGCATGAAATATAAATATGGTGTACGACGTCGTGCAAGTGAGTATGAAAAAGCACTCATTGATTTTTGGAAGAAAAATAAAACTTTCGAAAAATCCGTCGATAATCGCGATGCGAAGAATTCGTATGTTTTTTATGACGGCCCTCCATTTATTACCGGTATGCCACATCATGGTACTTTGTTGTCGTCAGTTGTGAAGGATGCTGTACCACGTTTCTGGACAATGAATGGTAAGCATGTTGAGCGCCGTTGGGGCTGGGATTGCCATGGTCTTCCAGCTGAGAACTTTGTTGAAAAGCAGCTTGGTATTACTGATCGTCGCGACATCGGCACGAAGATTTCTCTCGAGGACTATATCGTTAAAGCTCGCGAATCAATGGTGGCGAATTCTGAAACTTGGCGTGGCACGATTGATCGTATTGGCCGCTGGGTGGATTTTGACAACTGCTATCGTACGATGAATAAGGATTTTATGGAGTCAGTTTGGTGGGCCTTCAAGACTCTTTATGAGAAGGGGAAGATTTACGAGGGCGAGAAGGTCTTGATGTATGATACGAAGTTTGCGACCCCTGTTTCTAAGGCAGAAGTTACGATGGATAACGACGCGTACCAGACCGTGACCGACCCGAGTGCGTTTACGCTATTTAAGCTAGCTGATTCAGACGAATACATCATGGCATGGACAACAACGCCGTGGACGCTTCCTGCCAACATGGCGCTTGCGGTGTCTGAGAAGCTCGAGTATGGCCTCTATAAGCTTGGTGATAAAAAGGTAATACTTGCTAAGGTTTTGGCCGAGAAAGTGCTTGGCGACGATTTTGCGGCCCCAGAGAAGGTATTTAAGGGCGGTGAGCTTGTTGGGAAGAAATATGAGCCGCTCTTTGAGATGAATGACGAAATTTCGCAAAATGAAAATGCGCACAAGGTATGGGCGGCGGACTTTGTCTCTGCGGAAGATGGTACTGGTATCGTACACATTGCTCCGGCTTATGGCGAAGATGACTTTGCACTCGGCAAGAAGCATGGCATTCCAGTGCGTCATACGATTGATGACAATGGCTATTACTTCCCAGAGTGGGCAGAGAAGTTGCATGAGATTGGCGTACGTGATACGGATGAGAATGGTCTCGAGGTCTGGTCGGCAAACAAGTTCATCGCGAAATGCCTCGAAGAAAAGGGTGTTATCTGGAAGATTGAATATATCAAGCATGAATATCCATTCAATCCGCGTAGCAAACAGCGTATTATGTATCGCGCAATTCCGAGCTGGTTCTTTGATATTGAGGGCAGTAAACCTTTGATGCTCGAGAAGAACGAGGAGATTAACTGGTTCCCGGAGCACTTAAAGCATGGTCGTTTTGCGAAGAATATTGAGCAGGCTCCAGATTGGAACCTTAGCCGCGATCGTTTCTGGGCAACGGCGATGCCGGTTTGGAAGAGTGAAGACGGTGAGTATCTGCACGCCTTTGGTTCCTATGATGAGCTCGAAGAGTATTCTGGTCAGCGCCTCGAAGATTATCATCGTCCATGGATTGATGCGGTTGAGTTCGATGCTTACTGTGTAATGCTTTCGAATGGCAAGAAGTCTGTGCGTCCGCTCAGTGATAAAGATGCTGAGAAGGCGTATAAAGAGTGGCAGGAAATCCTAGATAAACATGCCCAGGGTGAACCAATTCCGCGTGGTCCGATGGCTGTCGTAAAGCAACACTTTACACGCGTCGATAAGGTGCTCGACTGCTGGTTCGAATCTGGCTCGATGCCTTTTGCGCAGCTTCATTATCCGTTCGAGAATAAAGAAAAATTCGAGGCCAACTATCCGGCAGACTTTATCGTAGAGTATGTTGGTCAGGTGCGTGCATGGTTCTATTATGTTCATGCAGTAAACACCGCGCTCTTTGGCGACAAGGCTTATAAGAACGTGATTACTACTGGTACACTCGCTGGTAATGATGGTCGCAAGATGAGTAAGTCGCTTGGCAACTATACTGATCCAAACGTTTTGATGGACCAGTATTCTGCAGATGCGCTTCGTTTTGTGATGCTTTCTAGCCCGGTGCTCGCCGGTGAGGACTTTGCGCTAATCGATAAGGACGTTTCAGATACGGCACGTAAACTTACGATGATTTGGAATGTCTATGACTTCTTTACGATGTACGCTGAGGTAGATGGCTGGGAGTTTAAGGGTGATAAGCTTGAGGCGCCAGCTAAGCTTGAAAATCCGCTTGATGCCTGGATTGTGGCGCGCCTCTATCAGTTGCGAGATGAGATTACGGATGGCATGGAGAAATATAACTTGCCTCTAGCAACTGGCGGCATCTTGCCGTTTGTAGACGACCTTTCAAACTGGTTCGTACGCCGTAGCCGTCGTCGTTTCTGGAAGTCTGAATCTGGCAGTGACAAGGCTGAAGCTTATGAGACATTGCATTATGTCTTGAGCTATCTCGCGTTAATCATTGCGCCATTTACGCCATTCCTCGCAGAGGAGCTCTGGCAGAATATGATGGGCGGCGAGAGCGTGCACCTTCAGGATTGGCCAGCAGCCGGTAAGATTGACGAGAGTGCAATCGCTAAGATGGCGGATTGTCGCGCTATTATTACGGAAGGCTTGGCGGTACGTATGGACCGTAATGATGAGTTTGGTCAAATTAAGGTACGTCAGCCGCTCGCAAGCTTAACCTATGGTGGCGAGAAGTTGGATGATTTCTATGAGCAAATTATTGCTGAGGAAGTTAACGTAAAGAAGGTTGAGCACGGTAAGGAACTTGCACTCGACAAGAAGCTAACCGACGAACTTCGCGAAGAGGGCTTTGTTCGTGAGTTGATTCGCTTCGTTCAGTCTGCGCGCAAGAAAGCCGGTCTCAATGTCGATGATCGTATCAAGCTTAGCGTCTCGTGTGATGTCCCAGAGGCATATGTCGAGGTTTTGAAGAACGAAGTGCTTGCGACTGAGCTTACGAATGATAACTATGCTTATGATGAGATCGTGAAGGTAGAAGGCAAAAACGTCACGATTAGCATAGAAAAAGCGTAATAGTCGCGAATAATTAAGCGATTAGTGATATATATTTCCACGGTCCAGCAGGGCGGTGGAAATATTTTTTGATTTTTGCAAGGGGGATTTTACCTCTGTTAAATTTGACAAAATTTCAAAATAAAGCATAATCACTATTGACAAAAAAGCATAAGTATGATAGCATGAAGACAGTTGAGCAAACAAAAGCGCAACACAAAAACGAAAATCAAATTCCAAAGGGTATCGGAAGGAGACTAGCCAAAAACGAAAGGAAAATAAAAATAAATATGGCAAACAAATTTGAAATGGGTAGCAAGGAATTTGCAATCCCGGAACAGGCAAAAGAACATTATAACGACGAAGAAATGGATCAAGCGCAAGACATGTATAGTGCGATCGAATATGAAAGTGGTATTGATCCAGACGAATATGACAGTAGCAATAAAGAAATATCTGACCAGGCGAAAGCCTTGATAGAGATGCGTAAAGCGCGCGAAAAGGCCGATAAAAAACGCGGCCACGCAATCTTCGCTCTCTTTAGCCGGTAAATAAATAATTTGCCATAAGAATAGAGGAGAATGCCTATACGATAGAACATTAATATAAAGAAATAATAAGAAAGGAAATGCCTATAAGATAAAAACTTATTCACGAACTTTAAAATAGGAGAACAGGCCAATGTAAAAACTTGTTCGAGTTAAAAGCAGAACAAAAGCGAGTTTCTAAAATCAAACAATAGGCGAAAGCCAGAAAAGAGGACTAATCCGTAGAACGAATCAGTCCTCTTTTTGCGTTCTAAAAGTACTTGACATTTTTAAAAAGCTAGTGGTAAAATGGACCCAAATTAGGTCAAAAATAAACAATAAACAGGAAAAGAGAAATGTCGGAAGTACCAAGATTACCAGATAATAGCGGTGGCGATGATGACCGCAAATGGTTAATGGATCCAAATGCTGGCAAGAATGAGCTAGCGGTAGTAGATCAGGGCGGCGATGGGGCTGAACAGCCTACGGAATCCACTGAACTATCGACGGAAGTTAATCCTGCGGAAGTAGATAATACTACGGCCGAGGGTTCTGAAGATGCCGAGAGTGCAGAAGCAAAAGAGGCTGAGCGTCTCCATAAAGAGATTGCTCAAAATTACACTTCTGACATTTTTAAAGCTGCGCGCAAGATCGAAAAGCCAGTTTCTAATGCGATGGATGTATTTGACTGGAGTCTTGAAGATCAGCAGCGTTTGCTTGATGCGTTGAAGAATGCAGGAAATGAACCGGAAACGCCAATGAGCGGCAGTGATGCTGAGCAGGGCCTTGAAGGTTCAACGGTAGATCAGCAAAACCAGAGTAATGCAGCATCGGAAGCTCCGGCAGAAACAGCTTCTCATAATCCAGATGCTAATAGTAGCGATTCTGGCGAGAGCAATGATTCTAATGCCGCTGCCGCCGCTGCCGCCGCTGCTGCTGCCGCCGCTGCTGCTGCCGCAGGTGTAGCAGCCGGTGTTGCCGCCGAACGCGCAAATGGCGCTGGTGGCGAAGAAGAGATTGACGGGGGCGAGTCTGAGGCCGAGTTAGCAGAAGAAGCTAATAGGATTGAAAATAGTAATCAGCCTGAATCTGAGAAGAAAAAAGAACGTAAGAAATTCCTGAAGAAGCTCGCGACTAGAGGTATCGTTGTTGCGCTAGCGCTTGCGACGGTGCTTGGTATCGGCTTAAGTGGCAAGAAGGGCAAGCAGGAAGTTAAGGATAATACTACGCCGATTGTTCAAGAAATTGAAGACGACCAGGAAGAGAACGAATCGATTCATGATCGCTCTACATATCATGGTATGTTTGCGAGCGAAGATGGTTCGACCTATAATTCCGAGAAACTTGGAAAACATAACTTTGGCGAAAGCCTAGGTAGCAATCTCTCTGAGAATGAGATGCGTCAGGAGCTTGGCGATCGTATGATCCAGCCAGGCCAGTTGGCGGCTACTTATTACTATATGCAGGAAAAGACCGCTGATCCGAGCTTCGGTGTTGATGGCGCTCGTTTCGACAATCCGGATGACCTTCTCGAAGCAATGGAGGCAGACGGTGATTTGCACCAGCGCGTCTATGATTACGTAATGTCTATCTTTGAAAACGGCAGTTTCACTGAGGATTCTGTTACGGGTACGTTCCATAACTTCTTCATGGATTCTGAGTTCGAGACCGGCGATTCTGATACGAGTAATATTGAAGTTGTTGGTTGTACTACTCAAGAAGACGGCACAAAAGTGTATACGGTCCGTCGCGTCTGGATTGACGAGAACAAGAATGAGCATACGGATACCTTCACCTTTAAGGAACGCTGTGGTGGCCAGCCACTAGATGAGTTTGACTTTACGACGACAGTTCGTCAAGTCCCGCCAGAAGATGAAGATACTCCGCCAGATGATAAGAAAACTCCGCCAGATGATAAGGAAACTCCGCCAGAAGATCATTCGAAGACGCCATTTGATCAGGATAAGGTAGAGGAAGGGCTTGATGGTCTGACGGTAGATCAGCAAGATCAGAATGGTACCGTATCTGATAAGCCTGCCGAGACAGCGAATTATGACGCTAACGAGAATAATGATGGCTCTGACGGCGCCGAACATAATGAAAAAGCTCCAGACAGCAATGAGCAGGTTGGCGCGCAGGACACTAATGAACAGAGTGCTGATGGTAGTGGCAGAACCGTAGCGGAAGTAGTCGAGGAAGCGGAAGATAACGGTGGTGCAGGTGGCGAGAATACTAGCGACCAAGTGAATCGTACCGCTGAAGATCAGGCGCAACACGATGCTGATGAAGCAGGCGCTGCTGCACAACAGCAGGCAAATGAAAATGAAGACCGCTCAGCTGGTCAGGCGAGCGAAACGATGACTGACGATGAAGCTGCGAATGCATTCGCAAACGGAGACTTCTAGTCAAACTGAGGTAGTAAAAAGGAGTAACAAAAATGCTAAAACAAACAAATATCAAATTTAAACGGAGGCTGACGGTAGCTGCATTGCTAGCAGTCGCGGTTACGGCAATTGTGCCGTTCGCGACTAGCTCAGCAGCAAACGGTACGAACTGGGGTCCAAGTCGTAAGACTTATACGATGAAGAACCCTGCCGATGAACCTACTTTCAACTCTATTACCGATAACAATGTCGTCGGTAATGAAACGAACTTCGTTCGTGTAGGCGAGGTTGGCTCCGGAAAAGCCGTAGCGGACACCGTAAAGGTAACGCCAGGCAAAGAATATCAGGTTTGGATCTTCTATCACAATGATGCAAAGTCTAGCCTAAACAAATCTGGAAAGGGTATTGCTCGTGGTGTGCGTGTTACTACGGGTTTGACTTCCTGGACAGTTAGCTCGAAGAAATCTTCGAAAGTATCCGCTGTGATTTCTGCAACGAATACGAATCCACTCGAAGTATGGGATGAGGCGATCTTTACGACTGATTCTACTAAGGATGTTGTCCTTAAGTACGTTGAAGGTTCGGCAAAGATTTATAACCAGGGTGGCCTAAATGGCACCGTTATCCCTGAGTCGCTCTTTAGTAAAGATGGTGCGTATATCGGTCACAATAAGTTTTCCGGTACTATCCCAGGCTGTGAGGAATATTCTGGCCACATCATCTACAGGATTCGTGCAGAGCAGGTTGGTGCTAAAGTCACCAAGACTGTTTCTAAAGATGGTAAAAACTTCTACAAAACGGTAGATGCAAAGCCAGGCGACACTCTTACTTATAAAGTTAAGTTTGAGAATACTGGCACCACCGATCTTACGAATGTTACTTTTCACGATAAGCTTCCATCTGGCGTAACGCTTGTTAACGGCACTACTAAGCTCGTTAACTCCGCTAATCCGAATGGTCTTACGATGAAAGATATCATTGGCCAAAAAGGCTTTAATACTGGCCTTTATGGCAAAGGCTCAACTGCGACCCTTACTTACAAGGTAAAAGTAAATAGCAATGCAGTAGCAAGTGCAAAATGTAATTCGAAGACTGCATTTAAGAATACGATTTATGTCGACCATAATGCCGGCGAAATTAATGATAGTTCTACGATTTACGTAACGCGTGAATGTAAGGAAGATCCAAAGTGTGATCCTACTAAGGAAAAGTGTGACGAAGACGACA
>JAHKZT010000199.1 GCA_020626475.1 bacterium | reverse complement strand
GCGGGAGATTGCGAAGCGTTTGATTGTGGGTCTGGCGGATCAGATTCCGGATTTGCAAGAGCGTCTAGAACATATTTTTAAAGAACAATTATATGGAATTGCGATTACGGAATTAACGGCGCTCGCGAGCAGAAGAAGCTTGTACTGTAGCAAATATGCGAACGGGAAGTATGCTGTCAGTAAATTTGATAATCCCGATGGAAATATACGATTTGTGCCAATTAACCATACTTGGGAAGGTGGTAGATGCAAGTATTGCGGCGCGAGCAAAGAACAGTATAAGAGAGATGGTGGGCTAGAAACGCATGCATATGAATTTATTCACACTAATAATCCGGAGGAGATATTTAATATGAAATTTGATGTTATCATTGGGAACCCGCCATATCAAATAACCACAGGCGGAGGCCAATCTCAAGCTATGCCGCTGTACCATAAGTTTGTACTAAATGCTAAATTACTTGCGCCGAATTATTTATGCATGATTACCCCGTCGAGATGGATGTCTGGCGGCATGGGGATGAATGAATATCGCGACGAGATGGTTAATGATCGAAAAATCAGGGATATATATGATTATTCGATGTCTACTGATTGCT
>JAHKZT010000198.1 GCA_020626475.1 bacterium | reverse complement strand
GTGGGATTTAGTTATCTTTGACGAATATCACTTTGGCGCTTGGCGAGATAATGCAAAAAAGTTGTTCGCAAAGACAAAAGAGGATGCGGATGAAGAATCTGATGATGCGGTAGATTTCGATGCCGAGTCATATCAGAAATATGAGGCGGGTAACGCATATAATGAGTCGTTTTTGCAGATTAATACTGACTACTATCTCTTCCTTTCTGGTACACCGTTCCGGGCAATTAATAGCGGCGAGTTTATAGAAGAGCAGATTTATAACTGGACTTATTCTGATGAGCAGCGCGAGAAAGAGAATTGGCCGGACGAGCATCCGGATGAACCGAATCCATACATTTCTTTACCAAAGATGTGTATGATGACCTATAAACTACCGGATGAAATTCGCAAAATTGCGGAGCAGGGTGAATTTAATGAGTTTGATTTAAATGTATTCTTCTCAGCGAAGACTGATACTGGCAAACCCGAGGATGCGCAGTTTATCTATAAGGATGAAGTACAGAAATGGCTCGATTTGATTCGTGGCGGTTACGTTGGAACTTATGTTACGGATTTGAAGCAGGGAAATAATAAGCCGCCGATGCCATTTTCTCATGCACCAC
>JAHKZT010000197.1 GCA_020626475.1 bacterium | reverse complement strand
ATTTCTACGCCAGCGCATACGCCTACGGCTGACCGCCTTTTGGATATCTTCGAATCGCTCGAACAAATCATTGCCGAAACGGAGCCGGATGAAGTGTCAATCGAGAAACTCTTCTTCAATCAGAATATTACTACTGGTATTACGGTCGCAGAGGCGCGCGGTGTCTGTATGCTCGTTGCGCGCAAACATAACCTCCCGATCTATGAATATACGCCGCTCCAGATTAAGCAAACGATGACCGGCTATGGTCGCGCCGCAAAGAAGGATATGCAGGAAGCTGTGCGCCATTTTTTGAATATGAAAGAAATCGTCAAGCCGGATGATGCGGCGGATGCTCTCGCAGCGGCAATTACGCACGCCCTAATGACCCGTATCCAATACCGCTAATCATTGACTTTTTTGCAATTGTGTGATATAATATATCTTATGGGCATTTTGAGCGCTCAGGACCTTTAGACCTCAAGGGGGAATTTAAATGAAAAAGTTTTTCGCCACCCATAAGCACTATCTCGTCGCATTATTCCTTACGTCTGCAGTTCTGGCTGTTATTACCACTCTTTTGATGACCACGCCAAGAGAGAGTAATGCCACTAACGACACAAAGGAAG
>JAHKZT010000196.1 GCA_020626475.1 bacterium | reverse complement strand
ATTTTTGATTATCAATGCAAATTTGACTGCCGAGGCGATCGAGAAATATACTAAGAATGCTGAAGCTGCAAATAATGCTGTTATTGATTATGATAGTGAATTCCGTTCGGCATATAGCGATGCTGGTCTTGGCTATTATTCTTCGGACAATAAGCGCTTCAATGAGCTACATGATAAGTGCTTGAAGGAAAAGTTCGAGATTGAGCATGACGAGTATGATAATGCTAAAGATCTTAAGTACTATAATGGCGAAAAAGCTGCCGAAGAAATTGGTACCGGCGAAACTCGTAAGCTATCAGATTCATTTGCGAAAATTGCGGATAAGCTCGATAATATTGACGAAAAAATTGATCAATGCAAAGAGATCCTCGAAGATACGCTTAAGAACGACTACAAGCTAACGATTGGCGATTTTAAGGTCGAAGAAGGTCGTTATTATTCTGATTATGAACTACCGATCAAAATCACGAATAAGAGCAATTACAAGATTAAGTTCTATGTAAAGATTAAAGCTGTCTCTAAGGAAGGTACCCTCCTCGGTACTGATTACTTCTATTCTGATTTGCTGGATTCGGGCGAGAGCGATGATACTACGCTCTTCGATTATGGCTTCTC
>JAHKZT010000195.1 GCA_020626475.1 bacterium | reverse complement strand
ACCGTGACGACCACCGTCACCACCACCGTGTGGGTGATCACATGCGTTCATAACGACACCACGTACAGTTGGGCGGATACCTTTGCGGCGTTTGCGGCCAGCAGAACCGATTTTAACGTTCTGATGCTGGACGTTGCCAACTACACCAATGTTTGCACTACAACCAACTAATACCTTGCGAACTTCGCCAGATGGCATACGAAGGGTTGCATAACCATTCTCTTTTGCCATGAGCTGAGCGGTTGCACCAGCGGCGCGAACCATCTGAGCACCTTTGCCTGGAACTAGTTCGACTGCGTATACCTGAGTACCAACTGGAATCTGCTCGAGGGTAAGGCGGTTGGAAGTCTCGATTGGAGCTTCTGCGCCGGTCTTAATTTCGGCACCCTTCTTCATGTTGGTATCAGCGATAATGTAATAATATGCACCGTTCTGATCTTTAACACGAGCGATACGTGCGCTGCGGTTTGGATCATACTCGATCTCTTCGATGTGAAGAGTGAGACCTGCAGGAAGGTTGTGAGTAAGAATACGGTAATGGCGCTTTACGCCGCCGCCGCGATGGCGAACAGTGATGCGACCGGTGTTATTCTTACCAGCCTGCTGCTTTTTGCTCTTTACGAGGCT
>JAHKZT010000194.1 GCA_020626475.1 bacterium | reverse complement strand
TGTTGGCTCGGCGAATTCGAGTTCGCCGGCAAGCTTGTCACTACTGTTGAAATATTGGACATGAAATTCAGAGAGGTCGAAATCGTCGGCAATGCGTTTTTCGAGCTCAAAGAAATCATAATTTTGGGCAGATATGTCATCTTTGTAACCGGCGTTGACGGCGCGAAAAAAGATTGGCGGTGCAGTATCGTCGTCAGCAAAGGCCGAGGCGCTGGCCGCGGCACTAGCGACACAAGCGATAATTCCAAAGATAGTGAAAATAATTTTATTTTTCATGCCCGTATAGTAAAAACGGCGCCAAAAATCCTCAAGCATAAGCATTAAATTCCCTCTGGTGCTAATCAATACGGCTTATGCTATAATGAAAGCATGAGCGATATTACTTGCATCGCGACAATAATCCTGGCTGGAATAACTCAGGCTTCTTTGCAACTGGGTTTAGGCGGCCTTATTTTGCTTTATCATAATAGCCTCGGAAAACACCGTCGCAAGAAGACCCGTTATCTCGCGAAGAATTACATTCTCGGTTCCGCCGCAATTACTTTCTTGATGGTGTGTACATTCTGTTTCTTGATTGGCAATTTCTTTAATGGCGCACTAACAGCCGAATGGCTCGTTGTTTGTATCGG
>JAHKZT010000193.1 GCA_020626475.1 bacterium | reverse complement strand
GAAAAGCCGATATCTGTGCGCGAGCAAAAGATTACTACACCTGAACGTAATGGGTTTACGGTGGTTGAATGGGGTGGTAGCGAAATTAAATAACAGTTAGCATGCTCAAAAAAGAAAACCGCCTCGAAGAATCCGGGGCGGTTTTTGGTTTTTAGAAGAGTTTTTTATGCTTACGCTTACGCTGTGGGCGTGCAGTCTCTGAGTCCAATTGCTTCTTCGTCGAATTCGTCGAGAATTTTAGCAATTCTGCTAAAAGCTTCAGGAGCTTTTTCGCTCGGGTTGTCATTCTTGTAACGACAATGATGTTCGATACTGGCCCAGAGGTCCATCGCCTTCGTTCTTATCTGTATTTCTACAGGTATGGAGATGCTACGCTCTCTGAAATAGATATGCATTGATACAATCAGATGCAGGCTGCGATAGCCGTTTTTCTTTGGCTCCGCTACGTAGTCGCGTTCTTCAAGGATTTCCATCGAAGGCTGCTTTACTAGAGCGTCGCGGATTTTATAGATATCGTCCTTAAATAAAGTAACGATTCTGATACCTGCAACATCTCTTATGTTTTGCTTGATGGCATCGATGTTCTTTTCGAGACCCTTGCGCTCAAGTTTTTCGAGAACCGACTCGAAGT
>JAHKZT010000192.1 GCA_020626475.1 bacterium | reverse complement strand
CACCCTCCCAATATAAGCCATAAAGCGAACGACCGGTATTTTTATCAATTAAATTGCCGTCCTTTTTCGCAAAGACTTTCCAGCCGTCATCATATTTCGGATAGCTCGTACTGAGTTTATTAGAATTGCTCAACTTAACCGACACTTCAGTATCGCTCGTCGGATAAAGATAAATAAGCGGCTTCTTTACAACAAAATCACCCGGAAAATCACCATCGTCATCATCGTCGTCATCATTATTAGCCTCTAGTTTGTCGACTTTTTCTTGCAAATAATCAACCTTTTCATACGCGGTCGCCGCAACGAATGCCAAACATATCGTAGAAACGACCAGGCCAACCACGAGAATACTTAAAAATACTATGGGAATTATATATTTCGTATTACTTTTCTTTGCCATAACATAATTATAGCAGACATGCTTATGCTTAATGTTTTCTTCGATGAATAATGAAATTAGAAATGTAATACATCGCTATCGCCGCGACGAAGCTACCGACAAAGAATAAAACTACTAGCCTGTGCGTCGGCCAAAGACCAACCAAGCGTAACAAAACGCGGCCAACTGCGTAATGCCAAATGAATAACGGCATACTAATCTTACCTAACCATGTAAATAGCGAGCACTTAAT
>JAHKZT010000191.1 GCA_020626475.1 bacterium | reverse complement strand
TTACGTTGTCTATGAAAGTTACGAATGCGTATTCGCACTTTCGATAGAGCTGCTGATAGACGCTGGCGCCACCAATTATATAGAGTTCTCTACTAGGATACTTACTTAGCTCGTCGATGCTATGAATTATAGTTGCATCCTCACAGCTGAACTGTTTGTCGCGAGTTAAGATAATGTTTGTGCGGCCCTCGAGTGGCTTTTCGTTTGGAAAAGTCTCTAGGGTTTTGCGCCCGTAAACTATGGTCTTACCGATAGTCAACTCGCGAAAGTTAGCCATATCATGGGGGATACGATAGAGTAGCCCGCCGTTTTTGCCAATGGCCCAGTTGCGGTCGACGGCTACAACTATAAACATAGTGCACCTCCTTGTCGTAGACTGAAAAAGTTACATAATCGATAGATTACTTTTTTATTTTATGTTTTCGCGGAAAACAGGGCAAGCATAAGAGGTATAACGTGTTAAAATAGAGACATGACGAAGGAGGAAATTCAGCTTAAGCCAAGTGATTTTGTGCATTTGCATAACCATACGCACTATTCACTTCTTGACGGTTTGACGAAAGTTGATGAGCTGGTGAACCTCGTAAAAGAGACCGGCATGGAAGCAGTGGCAGTGACTGACCACGGCACGA
>JAHKZT010000190.1 GCA_020626475.1 bacterium | reverse complement strand
GGTAGCATTGCGGAAAGTATATTTACCGACGAGATTTGGATAATCTGTAGTTGCAGAAACTTTATATGGGTCTACTAAATTCCAACGATTAGCGGTCGGCGTGCCATAGACGGTGGAATCTGCGTACCAGTAGTTTGTGCCTAAGCTTGAGGATGAGAACATGGTTTCCGTCGATGTACTCTTGCTTTGAGAAGAATACACTTTCCCATACATATATCCGTTATATGCAGGTGAATTATAGCCGGAGCTGAAGGCGCTAGTACTAATCTGAGCAGATGTTCCAGTAGCGGTACAAGCACCATTGGCGTCTGGGGTGCCGTCATAGATAAGCTTAACGCCACCGGTACTAGTCGTGCGCACAACTTTCCAACAGAAGTCTGCAAAGAGAACATAGTTGTCTGAGACGTTGCCGTGATAGTAATAGACTGGGTTTTCGTCATTGGCATGGGCGGCTAAAGTATATACTCCGCTAGCATAGGCATTGCTGTTAAACTTAATGCCTAGCTCGCTATCTATACCGAGAGTTTTCTTGGCAACCGCGTTGTATAGCGTATGGACGGCATATACCGTGCCGTCCATGGTTTTACTAATGGAGACCTTCGTCCAAGTAGCGCGGAGCGTAACATCGCTTTCCGGCAT
>JAHKZT010000019.1 GCA_020626475.1 bacterium | reverse complement strand
CAATTCGGCCACACAGAATTCAGCAAAATGCTCAGCTCCGGTTCCCATCAAATCAAAATTACAAAGCCTGGCTACGATTCTTGGAATAAAGATCAGAAAATTGACGCTGGCCTCCTTACGCGCATCGACTGGATTCGTCTGTTCCCTAAAAAATCTCAGACCACCGATGTTCATAGCTTTGAAGACTTACGGCTCGCTACTTTTTCGTCCAACCGTAAAAAAATGCTCGTCGCCGAAGCCGATAGCAATACCCTATTCTTCGTCGACATCCAAGGCGACAAACTCAAAATCAATAAGCTAAATCTCAATGACTGTCTTAGCACTACCGCAGCCAAAGCCGTCGAAGGCAACCTTTCCGTCGTCGCATGGAACGATAATAATTCGCGCGCTATTATAAAATGGACCCTCAACGACAAAACGAGCTGGCATCTCGTCGACCTCGAGCACACGGACGCTAGCATTAATTTAACTAAGTATTTCAATCTCAACTTTGACAGCATTCTAATCGAGAATGAGTCAGCTAGCAAGCTCTGGGCTCTCGAAAGCGGCAATATCCGCCTCATCGACACAAACAATCTCACTATCTCTGGATCTTTTGCTAACAATATCGAGAAAATCGCTCACAATCGAGACATCATCGCCTTCGTAAACGTCGAGAATGATGTTCGCCAACTAAGCATCTATAAAGAAGGCGAAAAAGGTGCGACAACTATTGCTAAGCTAGATAATACTGACGACAAAACAATCATCAAGCTCGCTATGGGATCCTACTGGAACGAGGATTGGCTAGCATACAGCATCGATAAAAAGATTTATATTCTTAACGGCAAATATCCATCCTATGGCAAAAATGAAGTTTCGAAACTCAAATTGAAGCTCGAGCGCGACCTAGATTATTCTCCGCAGCTACTTTCCGTCAACGCCAACCAGCGCGTCGTCGTATTCTCTGGCGACAAATATATCACAAGCTACGACATGGAAACAAAAGATTATTTCGATACGGAAATCTCTGCTCAACTCACAAATATTAATTGGATCGATGACTATCTTCTTTGGCAGAATGTCGACAATGCAATTATTGTTCGCGATTTCGATGGCGCTAATCGCCGCAAGGTCATATCAAATGTCGACAATCCATTCCCTGTCATCATCAGCGAGAATAACCGCTGGTTATACCATTTTGACATCGTCGAAGAAGAGACCTCTACTGACGCCGACAAAGATACCCCATCCGACTCCGATCCAGTCTCAACCACCGAAACAAAAATCAAATACACCCTCAAACGCAAATCCCTATAATTGGAATCATTCACCAAATTTCGAACAAAAAATCGCCGAGATAGGCGATTCTATTCGAAGCTTGGTGGGCGAGGAGGGACTTGAACCCTCACGGCATTGCTGCCACAAGATTTTGAGTCTAGCGTGTCTACCAATTCCACCACTCGCCCAGATTCTAAAAGAACAATATTAGTTTAGCATAAAAATAGCCTTTATGCTAGAATATGAAGTAATGGATAATCAGAAAGGTGGGCAATCTAGTACTCCTCCTAGTTGGAATGCTTGGGGGCAAGCTGCGGCACAAAATGCCGCCAATGGTCCAGCTGTGCAACAAAAATCAACAGAACCATCCGCTGCTCAAAAACAGCAGCAGACTGCCGCTGCGCTCGCTCGCCAAAAAGTCCTAGAAGCCTACAAGCATCAGCCGCAGAATTATCGCGAACCGACCAAACAAGCTCCCGCTCCTCAAGTCAAAGCCGAGGATTGGCGGAAGTATCATTCTGCGTGGCAAGATTATTACCAGAAATACTACGGCGAATACTATGGTCGCGCCGCCAAAGAATATGTCGCACGCGAACGCCTAAAAATTGAACGCGATCTAGCCGAGCGCGAAGCTAAAGCCGCCGAGGAGCGCACTACAATCTCCTCCGCTGCCAGCACTCCTGCGCCAGCGCAAAGCGCCGAAGAGTCCGAAGCAATCCAGAACGATTTCAAATCAAAAATCCAAAAGAAAGTCGCCAAACGCGCCAAGAAGATGCGCAAGAGTCGACATTTCATTCCACTTACAATCGGCTTTACGATTCTCGTACTCGGCCTTCTCTTCCAGTATAACCAGGTCATTATTGCTAATGCTGTCGCTTATATGTCTCCAGGCGGTTCCGAGGTTAACGATATTACTGCCATCGATCCGACCGTCTCTGCCAGCGTTCACGATAAACCGACTCTCATGATTCCAAAATTAAACGTTGAAGTACCAGTCGTCTTCGGTTCAAAGAACGACCTAAGCTCAATGGCAAACGCGATGTCCAATGGCGTCGCCCACTTCTCAATTCCTGGCGCCTCCGCAAAGCCAGGCGAAGTCGGCAACTTCGCAATCTCTGGGCACTCTGCCGGCAACATCTATCAGCAATCTGATTATAAGTTCATCTTCTCCGGCCTAACCCGCATGGGTACCGGCGATCTCATCTATATGGACTACGAAAATCAGCGTTATACCTACCGCGTCACCGGCACGCGCACCGTAGAGCCCTCAAATTCCAAGTCGCTTCGCGAAATCGCAAGCAATAACCCAGGCAAACCGATGATTACCCTCATTACCTGTACACCCCTTGGCACCTCGAAATACCGCCTACTCGTCTACGGCGAACAAATTCATCCAAGTTACGACGGCTCATCAGACATCGAGGAGCCAGTTGAAGATAACGACGATAACGATGACCAGACTATGCCGAAGAACGATGATTCTCCATTCGAGCAATTCTGGAAATGGCTTACCGGTCAAGAATAGGATAAAATAAGCTTATAAGTATTCAAAACTTTTCTTTTCGTCTACCGTCAATCCCTAAAATAATCTGCAGCCTGCCCGTGCTGCTAGTTACTCTATATTTCGTGCCGCCCCTTGGTGTAGCGCTAACCATCGCGCGCCTCTTTATCTATGGCAGCTATCGCTATTATCGCGTTCCAGCCCTTATTCTCGTAATAGCACTTCTCTGCCTAGCTCCACGCGGTTATGAGCTACTCCAGCAAAACTTCGGCGATTCAATTCCAGCTTTTCAGCCATTCATCGACTTCCGCGCGCATCCACTCTACGGCAAACTAACCGACTACGGCCGCTGGACAGCGATTTTTAGCGTTATCATGATTATAGCTAGCATCGCACTAGGAAAAGTCGCCAATCTCGTCTCGCAGGCCCTTAGAATGGCTCATACGGCCGGTTCTGGCGCCAACCGCACCACAAGCGGCAGTGATGTCCGCAAAACTCCAATCATGCAAAAGGACAACACGCAAGTCGACCCATCCGACCAGTCTACGCCACACGTCGTCAAATGCCCAAATTGCGGCAAAGCAAATGCTATTAAGGGTACCGTCGGCACCTGTAAAGCTTGCCGTACCGCCATCGAATGGCAAGCTAAAAAATAATTGTTCAAACAAAAATCCCCTCTTATGGAGGGGATTTTTTATTAGTCGTTCTCTACCACGATTGCCATTGGTGTTAGCTGGCGAGCTTGACCAAATGGATTATCCGCAAACTTCGACGCGAGAAGCGCATCCTCATCCGTACAAGATTTGCCGAGCACGTTGCGACCGATATCATTCGAGTCAATTACGACAACACCCTCAAAGTTATCACGAAGTGTCTTAGAAATTTTCTCATTTTCGCGAATCAAAACCGCAATATGTTCTGCGACATTATCTGGATCCTTTGGCGGCAATTTCGCCGAAACATTAGCAGGATATGCCGAATACGATGTTGGGCCATCAATCGCGCGAACATTTGCGCCAGCAACGTTATAAAATACGCCGCGTTTACCAACCGCCTTACCTGCTGCACTAGCTACGGTAGCGAGAAGAATTCTAGGCGTACCAGCTTCACGCAAAGCTAGCTCCATCGTTGCCGGATTACCGAGGCCAATGCCTGCCGGTGTACGATGTACAAAGCGGCTCAAAACTCTCGCCGTCCAGCGCGCATCAACATCCCATAGGAAGTACGAGCGTCCTTGCATCGTTGCGATAATCTTTTCGCTGATATATAGTTGCCATTTGCGCTTACCGACCTCTTTATTCATCGTCTTTGCGAATGCTTCAACATAACGATTAATATAGTCGTCAAGCTTCGTTTGCGGCGTTACGAGCTCCGTACGAAGCATATAACGCGTATAAACCTTGTTATTTACGTCAGACTTAATGTCAGCATTTTTCTTATCATTCGGGCCATAGCCAAGCTCTTCTGGCTTTGGCGCGTTTTCGTCCGGCTTCTCATCGAAGAACTCACGGAGCCACAATTCAACGTTAATAATACGCCAAAACGCCATCGAACCATAATTCGTCTTACCCTTCTCGTCGAGCTTAAACTCGCGCAATACCTCAAGCTGATTGAAGTATTTGCGATGCGCGAACTCATCAGAAGCGAGAATCTTCTCGAGGTCTTTGTGAATTTCCTTGAACCATTCGCCCTCCGGCGTCGTGAAACCAATTTTATTGCGACGTGCACGAATCTTCTCAGGCAAAATGCCCTTCATCGAATCACGCAAGATATTCTTATTCCAGCCGCCATGAATAATTGCATCGTCATTCAGACTAAAGAGATACTTCAAAAGTTCTTTATCGATAAATGGCACGCGCCCCTCAAGGCTAAAGCGCATTGTATTGCGATCTTCGTAGCGAAGCAACGATGGCAAGCTATGCTTAAAGATGTCGTCAAGCAAACGCATCTTGAGATTATCGTTGATTACGACCATCTTCTCGTCGGCGTATTTCTCGGCAAACTCAGGCTGCATCAAATTTGTAATCGATTTCAATTTGTTGCGTTTGCCACGCAAGATCTTCTTTACGATATCGCCAGATTTCGTCGTTTCAGCCGCAAGCAACTTATACTGTTTACGCGTCTTAAGCTGATTGAGATAGACGTAGTAATACGGATTATAGCCAGCCATCATCTCGTCTGCACCCTGTCCGTCAAGCAAAACCGTCACATACTTCGAAGCCTCACGCATCACGGCATATTGCGCATATGGACCAGTGCTAATAATTGGCTCTTCCTGCGTACGCACAAAATCCTGCAAATCCTCTAGGAAAGTCTTTGGCGTTGGCTTAATCTTATGCGATTTTATCTTGTTTGGATACTTATTAATCAATGCATCAACGTAAACTTCCTCGTCATTGCTCAAATTCGGGAATACTGCCGAGAAAGTATTCTGACGCGTACCAACAGACTCCAAATCCTTATCTTTTGCATCCGCCTCAAGATTCTTTGCGATAAGTGCTGCTACCGAAGACGAATCGAGGCCGCCAGATAGCGACGTGCCAACTGGCACTTCACCGACCAAGCGCATACGCACCGCTTTATCCAAGCGCTCACCGTATTCCTTCGCCGCTTCTTCACTGTACTCTTTCGGATTCTTTGCGAGCTCGATTAGCTCTTCGCGAAGCTTCGTGTACATCTTGCGCTTCGTACCCTTCTTACTAATCGTCATCATTTCACCTGGCATCAAGCGATAAATATTCTCAAAGAAGGTTTCGTTCGTATCATCCTGAACACGGAATTTAAGATAGCGATAAACGATCTTATCGTTTGGCGCCGTTTCTACCACACCGGAAGCAAGCATCGTCTTGATTTCTGACGCAAATATAACGCCGCCATCCTTCTCGTAATAGTAAACCGGCTTAATGCCGAAATGATCGCGCGCAAGCGTTACTTCGCCTTTTGCGCGGTTCAAAATGGCAAGACCAAACATGCCATTAAACTTATCAAATGCCTTGTCGCCCCATTGGATGAAAGCCTCGAGCACAACCTCAGTATCAGAATTTGTCTTAAACTTTAGCTTTGGATTTGCCGCAAGAAGCTCCTCGCGAAGCTCGACATAGTTATAAACCTCACCATTATAAACAATCTCGTAATCAGGATTATTTACGGATTTCATCGGTTGTTTGCCGGCAGCACGGTCAATAATCGCCAGGCGGCGATGCGCTAAACCTATTTTTACACCCTTATCTGAATAGCTCGTCTCACCAGAGCCATCAGGGCCACGATGCGTCATCGCATCGCTCATTTTTGCTAATATTTCTTTCGTATTATCATAGGCGAAACATCCTGCAATTCCGCACATAAAAAATCCTCCAAAGCTTTTTCTCTATTCTACCACATCTTGACGAAAAACACTTTTTATGCTAAAATAACAGTAATGGGCGCTTTTTGTTGCCCTGGTAACCTACAGGTGGGGATTTTATCTGAAAGGCAATCCAGATTTTCCCTTATCGCACTTTAAAAAGGAGCGTGGTAAACATGCAACAAATTGGACGTTATGCGCTTAGCGCATTAAAGCGGACCAAAGAGTCAGATCTTGCCGATATCTTCTGTGATGTTAGCGCAATCGTATTCTACTCAATGGTCGGAACAAAAGGCGCTTGGTATTTTATCGCGATAATCATCGCGGCAGATATCTTCCGCTTTTTTATCAGGGGAGCTTGGTATCATGCCCCGTTTCACAAAACGGCACACTGCCACAACCCCAACAAGGATGACTGCACGCTAATCGTAGTTGGCATCAAACTTATTTCGCTTGTCATCCTAGCAATCATCAAATTGCCAGAGTTTTTCTTTGATGACCTCACGAAAAAACTCGCCGGCGCACGCTGCATCTTTTGGTATCTAATCGTCATTACGACCGTAGTCGAGACCTTCCGATGCTTGCTTCTTACGATGCACAAGTATAGCGAAGATTGGCTCCGCGGCACCAATGGCTATATCGGCATACCGAACTGGATCAGTATCACTCGCATTGCAATCTCGATCATTATACCTCATATCTATATGACACAATGCTTCGGTAACAAGAGCAACTTAATCGCTACCGTCATAATGATCCTCGCAATCGCAACCGATGCTGTCGACGGGTTTATTGCTCGCGCAACCAACAGCATAACGAAAGTCGGAAAGTACCTCGACCCCCTCGGCGATAAAATCATCTTCCTCCCGAATGCAATCGCATTCATTTGGCTACTCTACCAAAGCAGCATTATTACGGGAAGTAGACGTACGATGATTATTACTTCAATTTTCATCACAATCACCGTCGCGCGCGATATACTTTTCTTCGCATGGTTCTTTCTCAGGGGTCGCAAGATTCCGGAAGGCATCGGAGCAAGCCTCGTCGATAAGGTCCGCATGGGCTGCATCTGCGCCTGGCTACTTTCGATGACACTCTCATTAACTGTGCCGAATGCATCCGTAAAGTTGCAAATGACTATACTGAGTATCGTCATGATTGTATTCACGGCACTCTTTAGCGTAATCAGCATCTACGCTGATTATCAAAGGCTTCAGGCCGCGCTCAAAACTTAAAGGCAATCCATCTGGATTGCCTTTTTTCTACCCCTGTTATTCTATTGACTTTTTACGTACTTTGTGATAAAATATACAGCATTGGAGCTTTTATCTCAAAGTCCCATCGTACCTTGAAAGGAGAAGTATGTCTTATGAAACTTTTTGTAGACTCCGTAAGGAGTATCGCTAAGCGTTCGGGCGTAACCGAAATCGCCGATGCATTGTGTTATTTCTGCGCAATCATCTTTGGCGTTTTAGCTAAACCGCCCGGAATAGTCTGGCTGCTCGCGATTATCGGCATTTCAAATCTCGCCCGCTTTATCTTGTGTGGCGTCTGGTTCCAAATACCATTCCATCGCGACGCACACCAGTGGTGCCCGCAAAAAGACCTGTGTTATCGCATAGGAGTCGCCATCAAAACCGCTGCCTACGCAGTCGCCTTCGTCTCAATAATTATGCGCCATTTCACGAGAGGACACATCGTCTTCGATGTAATCCAGTTCATTGCGTGGTACATAGTATTAGCCGTATCAGTCTACGAAGCCCTGCGTACCCTGGCATTCGTACTACACAAGCGCAATCCAATCTGGTTATCAGATAACGATAATCGAATCGGCTACTTAGGCCACAGCGCAATCGTCTGCAACATTCTAATCGCGATCAATATCCATATTATCGCAACCAGATGTTTCGGAGCCTGCAGCTACTATATCGGCGCCATTATCCCCTTATGCTGCATCCTAATCATGGATGCCGTAAATGGATATATTTGGCGTGAACATCAGCGAATGACTAGATTTTATGGCTGGCTCGAAGTATTCTCACAAAAATTCTTCGTTATCGGACACATGATCGCAGTCACAATCGCGCTGTCAAAAACCGATCTACGCCTAAACAATCTTAAGGCTTCGACCGCAGTCGCGCTACTCGTGGCTATTGCAATCATCAGAGATATTATTGTAGCTATTTGGCATATAGCTGGGCGCTGGCGCCTTAATTATGTCTCCTTACGCAGCTACCATATTAATCTCATCAGACGCATAATCGTCTACTGTTGGATAATGCTTAGCTTATACACTGCTTATACCAACGACAACATGATGGCAGGCTACACCGCACTCAGTACACTTGTTGTTATCGTCTGCAGCGCAATCAGCATTATCGCTGACACAAGAGACATCGAAAACTCTACTTTTGAGGGGCCGTACTACTAACGGCTCCTTTTTTCTTGCTCCTCTCAAAGTGAGCTCGAAAAAACTTTATAGAAATCTTTTTCTGGATTCCATAGGCGCGCCACCACCGACTGCACCAATAGCGCTCCGCTCCAAAGAGAAATCGGAGTCAAATTCGTCTCGCTTATCGCCTGCGTAACTACCTCGCCATTCTGCGCCACTACGACCAGATCGTTATGATAAGTCGCAATTGTCACCGGATAGCTCAAGGTGAACTTGTGCAGAGTCTCAATTAATTGGTTTGTTGGCATCGAAAGCGTAATTACCTTTGGGTAATACATTGTTCGAAGTAATTTCTGGAGTTGCGGCAAGGTCAACAATAAACCCGTTTCATACTCGCGCATCGACCAATCCGCCGCCGACGGTGTCACGGTCTCCACTGCATCGCGCGTAATAAACACCGGTTTTTGACACTTGTTCATAAACTCTGCAAATACTAGCGAAGTCTCCGCATTTTTGCCGCTATCGCCAATCAAAATCACCGCATCAGCCCACTCTGCCTGACGAAGCATATCCTGTAAAGCTAACCTGCCAAAGGCCCCAGATGCCTCCGCCTCTGCAAAATACAACTCCGGCGTGCTCGGCACCTGATTTTTAAGCGCATCCGGCATCAAAGCACGCACCTCTCCAACGCCAAAACGCTTCGCCGCCTCTAGCGCACTCGCTACTGCAAAAAACATTCCCTTATTGCCGCCTATGATAAGCAACTTCCCCGCAAAGCGCCTCTGCTCTGGCGCCATCATATCAATGTCACTGAATAACTTTTTTGTACTCTGACGGTGCCAATAATCTAAGTTCTCACTCATGCTAACTCCAGCATTATCGGGCAATGATCCGAGCCCATTACTTCATTACAAATTTCCGCATTTTTAATCTGTCCACGCAGTCTATCGCTCGCTAGAAAATAATCGATCCTCCAACCAACATTGCGCTGTCTTGCACCGCCACGATACGACCACCAACTATATTTTTGCTCATCAGGATGCAACTCGCGCCAAGTATCAATAAAGCCATTGCTCAAAAAGTTCGTCATTCCCTGTCGGCCAGACTTTGTAAAGCCGGCATGCCCTTCATTCTGCGCCGGACGCGCCAAATCAATCTCTTCATGCGCCACATTAAAATCACCGCAAACAATTACAGGTTTCAAGACATCCAACTGCTTCATATACTCAAGCAAAGCTTTGTCCCAAACCGATTCACGATAAGTCATTCGCCCCAAATCGTCTTTTTCGTTTGGAACATACACGTCAATTAGATAGAAATCCTCAAATTCCGCCGTCAAAACACGGCCTTCCGTGCGCGCATCCCCAAAAGCATCTTCCCAGCCTGCGAAGGCATTTTGTGAATCATTAAAGCCATAGCGCACACTCAGCGGCTTCTGCTTTGTAAAAATCGCCGTACCAGAATAACCCGCCCGCTCGGCCGAATTCCAAATCTCTTCATATTCCGGCAAGTCCACCTCTGCCTGTCCCTGCTTAGCCTTTGTCTCTTGTAGGCACAATATATCTGGCTGATATTTCTCTATGAACGCCTGCAAAGCACCCTTGCCGAGAACTGCCCGCAAACCATTCACATTCCAAGAAAAAATCTTCATATTTTTATTTTATCATTTTATTGACATTTTATATTAGATATTATATAATCTAAGAATCGTCGCACGCATACGGCCGCGGCAAGATCTTTTATTCTTAGAAAGGAAGGTAATAGCTTATGGACAAGATATTACTAAAGCCAGCAGGCAATGACACAGATTACGAAAGCAACATCTGCGATCTCGAAGAAAAGATATTCGATTCAGTCAACAACGGCTCCGTCGCTTTTGACGACGAAGCGCAGGCCTACACCTTTAGGCTCAAAGATTTGAACTTCGACTTCCCAGAAGACGAAGATGATATTAAGAAAGTTTGCACTGACATTCAGGATGAACTCGACTTCAGACTTAAGTCATATAACGATGCTCTCAGAGCTCACGCCGCTAATAACGATGAAGGCGACGCCGATGGCGAAGATTATTCATATACTCCCGCCTCAGTCTGGCTCAAAGATGGCGTCTTATACGCAAAATTCTAGCTCTATCCATTATCCCATATACTGGCCCCACAAGGGGTCCTCCTTTCACTATCGCCGCCTCCATTTTCCAGCCGGAGGCGGCTTTTTAATGCTATACTATCTCTAATAAATAGGGAGTGTTAACATGCGCGAAGATTACATCAGGTGGGATGAATATTTTATGGGTCTCGCACTGCTGTCAGCGCAACGCAGCAAAGACCCTAATACTCAAGTTGGCGCCTGCATCGTCAACGATGATCACAAAATTGTCGCTACCGGCTACAATGGCATGCCTAGCGGCGTCAAAGACGAAGAGATGCCATGGGCGCGCGAAGGCGATTTTCTTGA
>JAHKZT010000189.1 GCA_020626475.1 bacterium | reverse complement strand
CTATCGAGAACGCTAGCAGATGCACCAGCTTTTGGCTTATTTTGGTCAAGAACACTCGTTCCTTCCATTTATTTCTCCTCATTAGGTTTAATATTTAGCTCATCTTTGGCATTTCGACTTCCGCCTAAGATAAGCATATAGTCTATAAATAATACTCCCACCACTATCCAAAATAGTGTTTTCATATTACCTCCACTACTTATGCTTAGTATAGCACAAGCTTAAAAAAGAAAACGCTTATTTTTGAATCTCGTGGCTAATTCATGTTATAATCATCGCAGTTGGGGCACTAGCTCATTTGGTAGAGCGCTTCTACTGAAGATTTGCCCCTGTTAAAATTATGGGTTTTCATGGGGCGTTAGCTCAGCTGATAGAGCGCTTCGCTGGCAGCGAAGAGGTCAGGAGTTTGAATCTCCTACGCTCCACCATGAGTTGATTTTATCCTGGCTAGGAAACTAGCCAGGATTTTTTTGTTTTATGCCGGTTGAAGAAGCCGGCTTTTTCTTTTATTGAGGTGACGACAGTTTCATAATCGCCATCTCATTGACGCCCACGAGCTCCATGTCGTTTTCAGATCGTTTCTTGTAGCGATATTGAACGCTACTGACCGTATTTTTCGCGGTAGAGCCGATAGTCAGTGGCGAG
>JAHKZT010000188.1 GCA_020626475.1 bacterium | reverse complement strand
GTCAGAATAGGCGAAATTAATGGAGATATATTAATGGCAAGGCTGACTAACAAAGAGTATTTGCTTCGTAGGAAGTTCCTACAGAGACTATGGGATTTTAATGAAACGCAGAAATTCTACAGCTTGCTGACGCCTAATAAACAACAAAGTCTGCACTTATACTATGCGACGAGTAATTATGATTTGTCCGACAAAGCTGCGATAGATTACAGAACGAGACGGACGAAGAGTGACGCATTTAGTTCCGGAAAAGCCTTCAATGAACTATACAGGATTGTAGTTGGCGCATCTATGCAGGTTGGTTTAGATTGCGATTATTCTGATTTGAGAACAATTACGAAGAAGATCCCTCAGCTTAATAAGAAGTTGAGGGATTATTATAAAAAGAAGGCGCTCGAGCAAAGCAAAAAGAAAGGAACGTATAAAGATCGGCCAAGAGTACTGCCATTGGTGCGGCAGGAGATTGATGTAGAAAAGTTGGCTCAAGCACTGATTATGATTGCGAAGGATATGGCGAAAAAGAATAAGGCGTCGTGATATAATTTAATTGTCTATTCCTATATTACAATTCGAAACAATCCGGGCCATTTGATTGGCGGATTTGCCGTATTTAAACGGCACCGCTAGCAAGACGGCAAACACCGGATTG
>JAHKZT010000187.1 GCA_020626475.1 bacterium | reverse complement strand
GCAAGAAACGATACGCAGTATACGGTAGTAGATAAGTACATGACTGTTAACGGTGAAGGCTACGACGTAGTTACTCGTCTTGAATTGACTACGCGCGGCACTACAGATACCGAGGTGACGCCTTTGCCGGTCGGTAGAGAAGGGTTTGTTACGCCGACTCCGCAGACAAAAGTTATTACTGGCGATGGCTTAATGAAGATTGAGTATGAGTATGCTCGCGTAAAGAAAACTCTTACGATTCAGGATGCTGAGTTTGTAACGACTAGCCATGCATCTGGCAAATATAACTACGGCACAGTAGTGACCTTGAAAGCAAAAGAACGCGATGGTTGGAAGTTCGAGAAGTGGTCAAACGGTGCAACCGATGAAGAAATTACGATTACTTTAAATAGTGACATGGTGATAAAGCCAATTTATAAAGAAGGCTTTAAGCTCGTGTTCTCGCATGAGGGGGCGTGCACGTTTAATGGCATAAAGAGTAGTAGTAACGGCCAGAATGGCTTAACTGGTGCCGATTATATTTCCGGTGACGATTGCGATGATTATTCTGATCAGAAGTATATTGATACGGGCGTCAGGCTATATTCTGAAGAGAATGCACATAAGGATTTCTTGGTTGAGTTTTCGATTGATGAGTTTGACTTGTCGAAGAA
>JAHKZT010000186.1 GCA_020626475.1 bacterium | reverse complement strand
CGATCATCGAGGTGGTCTTGGTGCTTGCAATTGCGGGTCTTATCTTCTTGATGGTCTTCATTGCGCTTCCAGCGCTTCAGCGTTCTCAGCGCAACACGGCGCGCGAAGATGATCTCTCTCGTTTCTTGACCGCAGCGAATGACTACCAGACAAATAATAACGGCAAGACTCCATTTGGTAAGACGACTAATGGTAATGCTGGTGTCGATAAAAAATTTGTAAAGCGCTACATTGATGAGAAATGTGAGGCTGGTACTGACGGAAAATATACAGGTTGCGAGAGGCAGTTTACTGATCCGGACGGTACAATTTATGCAATGAAATGGATTCAAAAGGTTGCCAAAAAAACTGTCGACATCAAAAGTGTTGAAGGTACGCAAGCCGATCCTGTATGGCCGAATGCTCATACGGTGATGGCATACACAAATGCTAGTTGCGGTGATGAAGCAACCGCTCTTAAAGGAAATGGTGAACGCCAATATGCATTATTCTATGTTCTTGAAGGCGGCGCTGTTAGCTGTAACGATAACCATTAATATATCGTAGTCTGAAAAGAGGCTCCGCGAGGAGCTTCTTTTTTGTGCTTATGATAAAATATAGATATGAAGAGAGGTTTCACGATCATCGAGGTGGTCTTGGTGCTTGCAATTGCGG
>JAHKZT010000185.1 GCA_020626475.1 bacterium | reverse complement strand
CGACGCAGCACGTCCGCAAGTAAATAATCCATCGCATGGCCAAGGTGCGGATTACCATTGACGTACGGGATAGCTGTAGTGATATATGATTTTTCCATTTTTATATTATACCATTTTTTAGGGGTAGAAAAAAGGCCGCCTCGCGGCAGCCATTTCCTTTTTACGAATAGTAGTTTCCCTCCCCAAAATACAGATAGTCACTGTAGTTATCCGGCTCGGTTGAATTATACCAAACATAGTAGCTTGGCAGTACATAATGATGATTATCGATTATGTCGTCAACAATCTCGTAGCAATGCTCCAATGCTTCGACCGAGTCGATATCCTGCGTCCATAAGTCAGTCGAGCTCATATACTGGCCCTCTTGGTTAATTACCTCGAAGACAGTATCCGGAAATCGCTCGTCATTGCAACGATTAAGAACCGTCTCGACGACGCCGTATCCGTCATTTCCGTAACCGCGAGACTCGTGAAATGTTAACAAAGCTAACAAATCCCGGTCACCTTCATTGAAGGTGATATTCTCATAACGATCGCTCGGCTCCGATGGAGTCTGCGGATCCTTAATCGGCTCCGGCAGCAGCTCTGGCGTCTTTATGGATAACCCATGGACTCCGTCGTCTACTGGCGGCGCCTGAATGGAATCCTTAATAAGAGG
>JAHKZT010000184.1 GCA_020626475.1 bacterium | reverse complement strand
GCTGATTAATCTTGTAGCGGCCAACACGAGAATAATCATAGCGGCGATAGTCATGGAAAGTACGCTCAATCATGCTCTTTGCGTTCTCGACGGTTGCGAGATCACCTGGGCGCAAGCGGCGATAAATCTCAAGCAAAGCTTCGCTAGTCGTGCTAGCAGGATCTTTGTCTAGAGTATTCTCGATATATTTAACTTCACCGTTATCGATTTCCTTGAAGGCAGCAACGATTTCAGTCTTCTTCATGCCAAGCGCACGAAGAAGGGTTGTAACTGGAACCTTTTTGCGGCGATCGATTTTAACATAAATAACATTCTTAGTATCGGTCTCAAACTCAAGCCAAGCACCGCGGCCCGGGATGATTTTTGCACCATAATAATTACGGCCATGATCGACATCTGCGGAGAAGAATACACCCGCGGAGCGAATAAGCTGAGAAACGATAACGCGCTCAGTGCCGTTAATAATAAAGCTGGCGCGATCAGTCATCCAAGGATAATCACCGAAGTAAATCTCCTGTTCCTTTTTCTCGCCGGTAACTTTATTTTCGAGCTCGATATTAACATGCAAAGCAGCCTCATAAGAAGTGAGGTTATCTTTTGCAGTGCGGTCGTCTTCGATAGGATCTTTGAAGAAATAATCCTTGAAACGGAGGCTCATCTT
>JAHKZT010000183.1 GCA_020626475.1 bacterium | reverse complement strand
TAGTTGATGATTTGACGGTTGAGTCATCTGCTGGTCGATTGAATCAGGATACTTATGTAAACTCGAACAATATTATTAACGCAATTTTGCCGTTCGATACCGAGAATGCGGTGGCGTGGAACGCAGATTATCTCCGTGGCTATGCATCCGAGCGTCGCAATGTTGATACGAATAGTTTGAAAGAGGTTGTGGCCTTGCAGGCGGGCGATATGGCGCGTCGCAAGATTAAGACCGACTCGCCACAATATGATCGCGGCATTCACTGGGAGAAAGAGCACCTAAAGGTGAACGGCTCCAAGTGGAAGGCGGCATATTTGCCAGTTTGGCTCTATAGCTACAAGCCAGAGAAAGAATCGCGTATTTATTACATCGCGATTAATGCACGCACTGGTGAGACGGTTGGTTGTGTGCCGACGCACGGTTCGTCTGGGCAGAATATTGAGGCTCGCCATCATCATGAAGACGAGACGCGCTTTGAGGTAAAGAACCTCGTAGCAAAGGATGACTACTCTAAGAAGGGTAAGTCCTATAAGAAAGAGATTGATTTTCGTAATGATACGCGTGTGATTGGCTCGCTTTCGCATGGTCGCGAAGAGATGCTTGGGGTAGAGCAGGCGCGCTTCCGCAACGGCGCAAATTATACTCATCCGAACATTAAGTATCACGGTA
>JAHKZT010000182.1 GCA_020626475.1 bacterium | reverse complement strand
TAGTTGATGATTTGACGGTTGAGTCATCTGCTGGTCGGTTAAATCAGGATACTTACGTAAATTCGAATAATATTATTAATGCGATTTTGCCATTTGATACCGAAAATGCAGTAGCGTGGAATGCGGATTATTTGCGTGGTTATGCGTCGGAGCGTCGCAACGTTGATACAAATAGTTTGAAAGAAGTTGTCGCCTTGCAGGCTGGCGATATGGCGCGGCGTAAGATTAAGGCTGATTCGCCGCAGTACGATCGTGGTATCCACTGGGAAAAGGAGCATCTAAAGGTGAATGGCTCCAAGTGGAAGGCTGCCTATCTGCCGGTTTGGCTTTATAGCTACAAAGTTGAAAAAGATTCGAGGATTTATTATATCGCGATTAATGCGCGTACTGGTGAAACGGTTGGTTGTGTGCCAACGCATGGCGGTTCGGGCCAAAATATTGAGGCGCGTCATCATCATGAAGATGAAACGCACTTTGAGATTAAAGATTTGAAGGCGACCGATGTTTTGTCGAAAACGGGGAAATCGTACAAGAACGAGATTGATTTTCGCAATGATACGCGCGTAATCGGTTCATTGTCGCATGGTCGCGAAGAAATGCTCGGCGTAGAGAGGGCACGTTTCCGCAACGGTGCAAATTATACTCATCCGAACATTAAGTATCACGGTA
>JAHKZT010000181.1 GCA_020626475.1 bacterium | reverse complement strand
GAGACTCCAGCGGAGTAGTCTAGGTGGTCGAAATTTCGGCAAACAACGGTCTAAATCGCTGCCCCCACTGTGGGGGTAGCGATATCGCGACCGACGAAAAGGAGGGCAAACTTAAGTGTAACTACTGTAAGACGCTTTTTGACGCAGTTAGCGATAACGCTGCTGGTGGCATGGAGAGTCTGAAGGGCGACACGGTCAATCAGGGTGCTTCCGACATCGTTCCTGGTGACGATATTGTACAGACTTTTAAGTGTCCTGCCTGTGGTGCTGAGGTAGTTATAAATACTGACGAGGCAACAAGCGCATCTTGTCACTGGTGCCGCCATATTTTCTCTGTAAATGAGAAGATTAGTAACGGAGCAGTGCCAGATTTAGTTTTACCTTTCAAGATTACGAAGGAAGAGGCGATTGAAAAAGTGCGTGAATCGGTAGATTTGCAGTCGCCGACTTTGTTGACGGAATTTCGCCAGAATTTTAAACCGGAAGATGTGCGCGGTGTTTATTTTCCGTACATGATTATTGATTTGAATTCGCATTGGACTTCGCATGGTGAGGCACAAAAGACGATTGGCGAAGCTACGCATCCGCCTTACGAATATGAAGAATATAATATTACGCGCGAATTTGACTTACTAGTTGATGATTTGACGGTTGAGTCATCTGCTGGTCG
>JAHKZT010000180.1 GCA_020626475.1 bacterium | reverse complement strand
TTCGAGCTGCCAAAATGCCAACCAAACATGCCGCCCTTGCCAGAGATACCTAACACCATTAATGCGCTTAGAGCCAACACGATAATCGATAAAAAGACTATGAGAAAAATTAGCAGCCCCTTATTACTTTTATTTTTCATGACAGCAATCCTCCTCACCACACTCATCAACCGAATTGCCAGTCGCGAGCATAATAATTAGCTTAACAATCTGAGATATAAGGGCATAGATTATCCACATAATCCAAGTAATATGCCAAGCCATTGTCATAAAGCTAATCAAAAGATAAGCTGTCAAAGTAATCAAGCCAAGAATGCTATCGATCGACTTATATAGTTGCGCCTCTTTTGTGAGTTTCTTTTTCTTATCGCGCTTTTTGCGATACATTAGAGCAGAGTAAATAATAACCAAAGTCGCGAGCGCAAACAATATCAAGAAAATGCCGGTAGCAAACAATGGATTAAATCCTAATGCCGGAATCGCAACAATCATGAATACGATACTAAGCACATAGAGCATTACGCCAGAGAGAATGCCAATTAATTTCTTTTTCGCTACGCTCTTTTCTAACAACTCTTCAGCGCGCGCGGCATCTTTCTGTGCTTTTAGCTCATCGGCTTCCTCGCTCCCGCCATCATGAAGCAACTCGTCCGGAGTAATATGATATAAATCACAAAGTGGCAATA
>JAHKZT010000018.1 GCA_020626475.1 bacterium | reverse complement strand
CCGCAATTGCAAGCACCAAGACCACCTCGATGATCGTAAAGCCTTTTTTATTTTTTGCCATATATATGCTCCTTTTATTTTTTATTTTTGCAATCCGCAATTTCTACCCACACTCTTTCTCGGGGAGGGATTACCCCTAGAAATCGCAAGTTGCAAAATTGCATCTAATCAAAATATATACTAAACTTAAGCATTTTGCAAGAGTTTTATGCAATCGTATTCACTAGAGCGTAGATTGGGAATAAGATACCGCCAACGAGACCACCGGCCATAATCGCCAAAAGAATCATCATCACTGGCTCAATCGCCGAGCTAATTGCAGCGACTTTCTCGTCCAAATCATCCTCAAAGACCTGCGCCGCCTTCCCCAACATTTCGTCCATCTTACCAGACTGCTCGCCAATTGCCGCCATCTGATAGACTAAAGGTAAGATATATTCATGATCGCGCAACGCTTCAGACATCGGCTTGCCTGCTTGAACTTTGTCCATCGCATCATGAACTTCATCAATCACGATCAAGTTATTTGTTGCATCGCCCGCAATCTGGAGCGTATCGAGCACGGCGACACCGGTCGAAAGAAGAATCTGAGAAATGCGTGCCAAACGTGCCATATAAAGCATGCGGAACAAACCATTGAACATCGGTACATTCAATTTGAACTTCGCCAATGCACGCTGACCACCAACCGTCCTACGCCACTGCAAGAAACCGGCGACAATACCAGCCAAAATCAACAACGCCAACCACCAGAAGTTGATAATGAAATCCTTAATCGCTACAAAAGCCTGCGTTAGAGCCGGAAGCTCTTCTCCGAGATCTTCATAGAGGCCTTCAACCTGCGGAACGACTTCGAGCATCATATAAAGAAAGACTACGAAGATTACTAAGAGCGTAATAATCGGCATCACCATCGCGCCTTTAATACTGCTCATCATCTTCGCATCTTTTTCTTCCTGCATAGCAATACGCTTCAAAGAATCATCAAGCGTACCAGAAACTTCACCAGCACGAACCAAAGAAAGGTAAACGTTATTGAATACTTCTGGGTGTTTTGCAAATGCGTCACCGAGGCTATGACCCGCTTCAATTTCTGCCAAAATCTCTTCAATAACAGCCTTCATCGCCTTATTCTGAGTTTGCTCAGAAACCGTACGAAGCGACTGCGCAATCGGCAAACCGGCACCAACTAGCGTAGCAAACTGACGCGTAAAGTTAATGCGATCTTTTGCGGTAACTTTATTTAACTTATCTCCAAAGCTCTGGCCTTCTTCCTTTAGCGACTCTGGCACATAGCCGCGGTCCACCAAAAGTTTACCGGCAATACGTTCAGTTTCCGCCTGAATCGTACCTTTAATAATTTTGCCGGTACTCTGCTCTTTTGCTTTGTAGACAAAACGTTTCATCCGCGAGACAACCTTTCAAATTCTTGCAAATCAACGGCATATTCACGTGCGGCATCATGCGTAATAACGCCAGTCTGAACGAGTTTCACAAGTGTGCGATCCATCGTCTGCATGCCCTGATCGGCACCAGTCTGAATAATCGTATCGAGCTGATGCGTCTTACCCTCGCGAATAACCGAGCGAACTGCCGGGTTAGCAACTAGAATTTCCGCTGCGACAACACGGCCACCGCCAATTGCCGGAACGAGACGCTGTGCACAAATTGCCTGCAAGATATTCGCAAGCTGCGAGCGTACCTGTGGCTGCTGATGTGGTGGGAAAACGTCAATCATACGATCAATACTCTGAGAAGCAGAGTTGGTGTGAAGTGTCGCGAAGACCAAGTGACCAGTTTCCGCAATCGTAATCGCGGCCGAAATCGTCTCAAGGTCGCGCATCTCACCAATAAGCACAACGTCAGGATCTTCACGTAGCGCGCTACGAAGAGCGGCCGAGAAGGAATAAGTATCATAGTGGACTTCACGCTGAACCACAACCGAGCGCTTAGACTTGTGCGTAAACTCAATTGGATCCTCAATCGTGATAATATGTGCAGCTTTTTCGGTGTTAATCTTATCAACTAGCGCTGCAAGCGTCGTAGATTTACCAGAACCGGTAGGACCAGTCACAAGCACGAGACCACGCGGAAAATCTGCGAAACTCGTTACTACTGGCGGCATACCAAGCTCATTAATTGTCTGAATCGTATTTGGAATTAGACGAAATGCCGCCGCAAGATTGCCCTTCTCGTGGAAAGCATTCACACGGAAACGACCTAAATCGCCAAACGAGAACGAATAATCGAACTCTTTATCTTTAATTAAAATCTGTTTTTGATCTTCTTCTAGTGTTGCGAAAACGAGTTTTTCAACCGTCGCTTCATCAAGCGCGTTATAACCCGAAACCGGCTGCAAAGCACCATCAATACGCAAAATCGGAGGCAAACCGACCTGTAAATGAAGGTCGCTTGCTTTAGTGCGCACACACTCCTCGAGAAGATTCTCGATGCGAATGTTTGCGGTGTTTGCTGCATTAGTATTCGGAGTTACGCTTGGAGCTGCAACACCTACCTGCCCACTTTGTTCCATACCACCATTATACTTAAGCTTTTTCAAAAAAGCAAACAATTTTGATGCTTTTACTCCACCCTACGCGAACCATACAAAACAATCCCTATCGCATGTTTTTGCCATTTTTGAACCATAAAAAACCGTCTAAAGTTTTATATAGTCTTTAGACGGTTCAGAATTACACGATTCGCCGCGAAAATCCTTTATACGGTTCGCACGAAACAGACTATTTCAAGTACTCGTGCAGCTTCTTCGTATCTTTATTTTTGCGAAGCTTCGTCAAAGCCTTCGCCTCAATCTGACGAATACGTTCGCGCGTAACTGAGAATTCGGCGCCAACTTCCTCGAGCGTATGACTCTTGCCGCCACCAATACCGAAGCGCATCTTAATAATCTTCTGCTCGCGATCGCTCAAAGTCGAAAGAATTGCAGCAATCTGCTCTTTTAGCAACTGCGTAGCTGCGGAATCTTCTGGCGATACACGGTCTTCATCTTCGATGAAATCGCCGAGCGAAGAATCGTCATCATCACCGTCACGGCCAACAGAAGCATCAAGTGAAGCAATATCCTGCTTAATCTTCATAACATATTCAATCTTCTCCGGCTCCATACCCATCGCCTTTGCGATTTCCTCAGTCGATGGCTCACGATTGAGTTCCTGCGTCAAACGACGCTGCGTGCGAAGCACCTTGTTAATCGTCTCAACCATATGAACTGGAATACGAATCGTACGTGCCTGGTCGGCAATTGCACGCGTAATCGCCTGGCGAATCCACCAAGTCGCATAAGTCGAAAACTTAAAGCCTTTATCCGGATCAAACTTCTCGACGGCGCGAAGCAAGCCGGTATTACCTTCCTGAATCAAATCCAAGAAATCCAAACCGCGGCCAGAATAACGTTTTGCAATCGAAACAACCAAACGCATATTTGATTCGGCCATTTTATCCTTAGCGCGCTTCTGCTCTTTTGGCGTACCGTTAATAATCTTCTGCGCCAATTCGTATTCTTCTTCCTGGCTAAGTAGCGGAATTTTACCAATCTCGCGAAGGTATAGCTTTACTGAGTCATCAGAGGCTTCGTCATAGCTCGTCGCATCAAAATCAATATTCAAATCCTCTTCGGATTCTTCGTCCATATCATCAAAGCTCGGTTCGTCAGTATAATCGCTGTCGAGCCTCAAATCATCTCTTTCTTCTTCGTCCATATTCCCCTTAAGTTGTTATTTTGCTTTGTTTTATCGTTTTCGTTTTATCTAAATAACTTCTTTCTGGCGCGGATATAAACAAAAATTCCCGCATTTCCAGCGCATTCATCGCAAATTATAGCATAAAACTAAAATCTAGCCTAATTTTTTATCTATTTTCTGCATTTCGCGCAGCAATTCATCGACCTTATCATCATCCTCGGCTTCTTCGGCTTTACGAATCTCTTCTGCCAAGTTCGCCCGCTCGGCCTCCAAACGCTCACGTAATACTTTTTTCAGCAAATTTTTCGCTTCCCGCTCTCGTCCAACCTTGTCGAGTTTCGCATACAATTCATCAAAGATTAGCGCCAATTCATCATCATCAAGCCCCGCCATTGGCTCAAAATCTTCTAGTTCAACCGGACCATTTTTTACAAGCGCCGCCAAGTTTTTCTCGGCACGCGAAATCTCCGCCTTTTCACCTTTTATGGCGACATTTTTCTTCATCTTCTTTTCCGGCTTCGCAACTTTCTTCGCACGAAATGCTTCAAGCGAAATTCCAAGCCTATCGCTCACAATGCGCTCGTATTTCTCACGCAAGACCGCGTCCTCAACATCGTCTATCAATTCCTTTGCTGTTGTCGCATATTCCGCAAAGCCTTTTTCGGTCTTCAAATTAAACTTACCTTCGTATTTTTCGAGCAACCACTCGAGTGCCGGACGATAACTTTGCGTTGCCGCCTGCCATAATTTCGGGTCTTTCTGGATCAATTCATCCGCGTCCTTGCAGCCATGATAATCGTCGATCACCGAGAGATAGATGCCGAATTTCGACGCCATCGAAATCGCTCGTTCCGCTGCGCGTACGCCTGCCTCATCGCCATCGTAAGCCAAACGAATATCGTTCGTCATACGTGAAAAACTCTTCAAATGCATTTCCGTCATCGCCGTACCAGCCGTCGCGACTGCCTCACAAACCCCCGCCTGATGTGAAGAAATCACATCCATATTTCCTTCTACGACCACCACAAATTCCGAGCGACGAATCGCGTCTTTTGCCTGGCTCAGGCCGAAAATATGACGCCCTTTGTTATAGAGCAAAGTCTCCGGCGTATTGAGATACTTTGGCGAGTTCTCGTCTTTTTCGATAATGCGCGCCGTAAAACCAATCACACGCCCAGACACGTCCATCAAAGGCACCGTCATGCGCCCCTTAAATAAGTCGCCCCCAAAGCGATTTACGAGACCGGCATCCTCAATTTCCTTCTTCGTAAAGCCACGCTTCGTCAAAAAATCAACAAGCGCCCTACCCGACTTTGGTGCATAGCCAATCCGAAACTTCTCGACCGTGTTTTTATTAAGATTTCTCTTATAGAACACATAGTTCATCACAGCCTTATTCTTCGTTAGACAGAACTGAAAATATTTCGTTGCAAGCTCCAAAGCTTCATACAGACGTGCCTTATACTCCGCCATCTTCCTGTCGTCGCCAGAATAGCGCTTCAGCTCAACACCAGCCTGCTGCGCGAGCTTCTCGAGCGCCTCGCGAAAAGTAATCCCCTCCATTTCCATCACAAAAGTGAAGATGTCGCCACCCTTGTTGCTCGAAAAATCATGCCAAATTCCCTTCTCTGGCGAAACCATAAAACTCGGCGTCTTGTCCGTCCCCCAAGGTGAGTGCCCTTTGAAATTTCTGCCGGCACGCTTCAGCTCGATGTATTGCCCAATCACATCTTCAACTGCTAACCGCGCCCGAATTTCCTCTTTGGCATCCTCCATATCTCTATTATACCCCATATAAAACCAAAATAATAACGACACCCCTTAGTCTTATTGATTATTTTTCTTTCCGCTTATGTTATAATAAACATTAACTATGGATAATAAAGCTTATCTTGATCAAATCGCCGTCAAAGGCAAAGTCAAATCGGGTCCTATTTTTACCCCAATGCTCATCAAGCTAATTGCCGCCGGCGTCGTGATGCTCATCACTATGATTATCGTTGGTAGCGTCGTTAGCAGTAGTAATGCAAAGGTTACGCAAACTCACGAGCGCGTCTATCTTCGCGTCGCCAATCTAGCCGACAACAAGACGAATGCGCCACTCAAGAAATATTCCCAGCTTCTTCGCAATTCTGATTTACGCTCTTATGCGAGTACCCTATACCAGACTCTTCTTACCTTCAGCAACGATCTATCGGGTGTTATCAGTACTACTGGCGTTAATACCGGTGCCATCAGCAAAGAGGTCTCTACTGCTGAAAGCGCTAGCTTCTCAAGCTACACATCCGCTCTAGAAAACGCCGTCCTCGCCGGCACACTCGACCGCACTTTCGCCTCAGAGACGCTCTACCAGATTTCAACTCTCATTCAATATGAGCAAGAATCTCTCAAAAAGGCCAATAGCCAAGCTTACGCAAACCTCATCAATAAATCTATCGCCGACCTTACTGTCCTAGAAGAAAACTTCAATACTTGGTCAGAAAGCCACTAAAAAATATCTCCTCGATTGAGGAGATATTTTTTTATTCTGCCGAAACTTCGTAGGCGTGTCGGATTAAATCGATAATGTCCTCTTCGCTCAATTGCCCCGAGCAAATAATCTCAATACCATTACGCCCCAAAGCGCGACTCTCCATTACACTCTCATAGCGTTCCTGCAAAGTCTTGCCAAGCTTCCTATCGCAACGCAGTTCTAGGCGAAGCGGCGTCTTGCCCTGCTCCACGCACAAGAAAATCTTTTCGCCACGCTCAAAGATCTGCCAGCCTTTTTCGACACGGCTAGCAACATCATCAAAACGTTTCAAATACTCTAAGACAGCTTCTTCAGATACCATTTTAGCTCCTCAATACTGCCACGAATATCATCAAGCGCGCGATGATTCTCTGGCTTCATAAACTTCTGCCCCAAGGCATTCTCGAAGTAAACCTTCCAAGCCGACACATCCAACTGACGATAATGCAAACGTGCATTTAGTGTTGGCCACTCGCGTTCAATAAACTTCTGATCCTGATGAATCGAGTTGCCCGCGAGATAAACCACCGCATCACCACAGTTCTCAGCCACAAAATCCAAGAGCTCCTTCTCGATTGTCGCAGCCGGTTTGCCGGAGGCATTCTGCGCCACGAGGCCATCATAAGAAGCTTTATTTTTCTCCCAGAATTCGCCAACCATACGCTTCGCGATAATCTCATCCGAGACTTTCACGACGCCCGTATAGGTCGCTTTTTCCTCGAGATCCCAACCCGTAATAATCGCTGCAACCTCAAGAATTCTATCATGCACTGGCGACAACCCCGTCATTTCGAGGTCAACCCAGAGCAGCATCGATTTTTCGGCCTTCTTTGACATTACTTTTTGACGTCTAGTTTCAAAGCTTTAATAACGATGTAGATGACGAATGCCAAGATAACGAAGTTAATTAAATCGTTAAGGAATGCACCGAGCGACAAGACAGCGCCAGTATCACCAAGCGCAATCGTCCAGCCCTTCAAACCTTCAGTAGAACCAAGGAGAAGACCAATTGGCGGCATAAAGACGTTATTAACGAGAGAGTTAACCAACGCACCAGCGTGGGTACCCAATACCAAACCTACTGCGAGACCAACGATGTTCTGCTCACGAATAAACTGCATAAAACCGCCACCATGGTTCTTAATTTTACCAAGCGCAGCTTTATTGAATTCTTTTGCCTTTGCTTTCGTGTCGGCAGCCTTCGCTTTCGCATCTGCCTTCTTTGCTTTTTCGGCCATATTCTTCCCTTGTTTAATCTTAATTTCACTATAACAAAACTTGACATTTTTCGCAATCTGTGCTATAATGACCAAGATAACTGTCCTCACGGGCCAGTTTTTGGACCTTAATGGCCATTGACACATGAAAGGGAGGTGTATTTATATGGCAGAGATTTATAAGCTAATTCCGTCCGGCTTCTCTTTCAAGAAAGTTGACGGATATAACAAAGTGCTGCCTATAACGATTGGCAAGTATTTTGAACACGCCAGAGGCGTAGGCACCGACCTCTATATCGTAAAACACTATACGAAGCTAAGCTCAACAGAGCTTGCGAGAGGTTACGTGCCCACCGGAGCTGTTGAGAACGCACATGAGCTTAGACAAAAACAAATCAAACTCGCATCGAAGCTCGACAGCACCAAGGACAAAGCTTCCGCATATATATCTTCTCCGACTATGATATATCAATCAAAAGAAGACGAATACGCAATGGTGTTCGTCTCCTGCAAAGATGGGTATATCGGTTGTGGTTGGTATGACCATGCAGCGACCCCCAAAAAGGGTCTGAAGCTTGCCGCTTTCGTGCTGTACGCACTGGGCGTAATCAACGCAAAAGTCGACGAGACTCTCTGGGAAGTTACATACAACTATCTTCCTTACGACTCTGAGCTTGGACGCTCTGAAGTCGCAGACGAGATCATCTTCGACTCCATGAAAGCTGAAGTTATTCGTCGGAACAACGAGCCCACGAAAGTGGTGCGCCTGACGAACAGCGACGACGACAATGGCAATAACTAAAAAAGTCCCCGACTAGATGTCGGGGACAATTTTTATTGCCGAGAGAATGTTGAATTAAGCAGAAAGCTTTGACTTCTTGAAAGCCACATAAGCCTGAACAGCCTTATTGCGACCAAGGTCGCCATAGCAGCCAAGCGTTATGTCATACTCTTCGGAAGTCTTTGCTTCGCAGAGCTCGTCAATCATGTTGCCAAACTCACGCGCATCCGTGCTCCTAGCTGGCGAACAGTCTCCAAGTTCATAGAGCGCAATCAGCGAATCCGCCATTGCGTCTATAAGCCTCTGTTCTTCATCATTGTAAACCTCATGAATAGCTTCAAGCTCTTCGAGATCTCCAACGGAGAACTGATCTACGCTCATGCCAAGAGCGTTCGCTTCCGACATTCTTCTTGCAACATTCTTATCCATCATCATGGAACACCTCTTTCCTTGCCCTACCTCGGGGCAAAATAAATTCTACCCCGGTAGAGCAAGTGGCTGGCTTGCAACTTTCGGGCTAGTTTTCCGCTCCCCTGCCTGCAGAAAACTAACCCGAAAACGCAACAAAATGTCGCAATTATCAACTTAGTCTCAACAAATAAATGAACAGTGGCATTATTTCTAACACCACGATTCCATTATATCACAGATTCGCAAAAATGTCAATACCTGCTTATGCTTACATCTTCTCTGGAATCTCAATTCCTAAGAGATCAAGGCCACGCTCAAGCACCGTTGCGGCGCGTGCCACCACCCAGAGACGAGCCGCCTTCACATTATCCTCCGCCGAGGAAATCGGCGCGTTCTCATAATAGCGGTTCATTTCCTGCGCGAGCTCAAAGCAGTAGCCCGCAATCTTATGCGCTTCCAAGTTCTCTGCCACGCCAGCCACCAAAGCCGGAAATTCTAGCAACTTCTGCAAAACTGCCTTCTCTGCCGCAAAATCATAATCACCAAAATCCGCGCCCGCAAAGTCTGCATTTTTCTCGAGAATTCTACGCATGCGCACACAGGCATACTGACAGAATGGACCAGATTGCCCCGTCAAAGCAAAAATCTTATTCGGGTCGTAAAGAATGCCAGTCTTGCGATCGGCGATAAAGTCAGAATACTTAATTGCGCCAGTTGCTACGCGGCGGACATCTTCATTAGAGAGCTCAGAACCGGCAAAATTCTCACGCACGCGCTTCTCTGCATCATCAAGCATCGCCTCGAGTAGCACCACGCCCTTGCGCGAAGACATTTTCTCGCGCTTACCATCCTCGGTCACCTGATCAATCGTACCAAACCAAACATGCTGCATCTCAGCATTCCAGCCAAGCTTCTTCGCTACCGCAAAGAGCTGCTCAAAATAGAATTTCTGCTCTGCACCAACCGCATAAATCAAGCGGTCTGCCTTCCACTCGTGAAGACGATAATCCAAACAGCCAAGGTCCGTCGTTGCATACAGAGCCGCGCCGTTGCTCTTCAGTACTAGCATCGGCACCTCGATGCCAAACTCATCCAAAGGACAAATCACCGAGCCATCCTCGTTCTTTACGAAGACGCCCTCATCAAGATATTTCTGCACCAAAGCCTTGCCACGCTCCACAAAGAAGCTCTCGCCAAGCTCATAATCCGTCGAAAGATTCATGCGCTTCATCACGCTATGAATGTGATCGAGCGAAATCTTATTAAAACGCTCAGAAAGCTCAACCGCTTCCGCATCGCCCGCCTCAAGCTTCAGCAACCAATCTTGCGCCGAATCCGCCAAAGCATGCTCGCCCGCCGCTTCTTCAGCCTTCATATCGGCCTTCATCTTGATATAAATTTCGCCAAGATCGTAAATCGTCACCTTGTCGATATCCAAACCCGAGCGCTTAAAACCCGTTGCCCAGATACCAAATGGCGTACCCGCATCGCCAAGATGATTGTCGGTAATCACCTTCCAGCCGTTCGCCTCTAAAATGCGCTTCGCTGCCCAGCCCTGCGTGCCAGGACGCAAGTGACCGACCGAATAAGGCTTCGCCATGTTCGTACTCGGGAACTCCGAAACCGCCGTCTTACCGGCACCAGACTGATTATAACCGTAATCATCCGTCCAAGCCTCAGCCAGCTGCTCTTGCAATGCACGGCCGCTCACAGCGATATTAATAAAACCAGGCCCCGCTACCGAATACTCAAAATCCGTCGGCAACTCCGCAATAATCTCCGCCGCGACATCGCGTGGCGCCTTCCCCGCCGCCTTTGCAAGGCGCATCGCGACGTTGCACGAGTAATCGCCCTCAATTTCCGCCGGCACCGGCGCAAACTCTACTGGCACTTCTACACCATAAAGCTTCTTAATAACTTCAGAAATTTTTGCTTTCAAACTATCCATATCTGTTTATATCTTATCATATTATGGTATAATATACGCAGTAGCTGGCCAGAACTAGGAGACCAGCCTGCGTTGGTGTCTCTACCCTAGCCTAACAGCGACGGGTAGATTTTTTGAGTTTCCGACTCCGGACTCTCAACTCCACAATCGTCCAGAGGACAGTTAGTCTTAGAGTCATGCTTCCGTATCTTTCCGGGAGCTTCTAGCCACCTAGTATCACCGTTCATTGAAGCCCCCTGCGACCGGGTTCCAATGGCCTTCTCGGCGAAACACTCATGGGCGCATCACCGCCCGTGCTTAGTAGCATAAAACAAGGCGCAAGATTCTTGAAGCATAAGCTCGTTATTTTATGCACTTTTTCGTTTTTATGACATAATAGCGCGCCCAATAGCCCGCGCACACTTCTTCAATAAGCTAGTAACTTTGTTTCCATTTCGGAAATATTTTTCACCCTAGTCTGCATCCCTCACCTTGAATTTATTCCCAATTCGAAAACGAAGGCTATATATTCTCGCGAACGCCGAGCGGCAAAAATAACCACTTGCATTTTTCGCAAAAGTGTGCTATAACAACTGTATTGTCGCTATTTTT
>JAHKZT010000179.1 GCA_020626475.1 bacterium | reverse complement strand
TTCATGCAGCGTAAGAGGCTGAAATAATGAATTTTGTTGCAAAGGTAATTCTGGCAATAGTATTCGAAATCTTTCTCAAATTCGTAGCTCTTGGAATATTGATGATTGATGGTTGTTCCGGCAATGTTGCCCTCATTGGCGGACGCCTCGTTGCTGACGACGGTATATTGCAAGTTATTTAGGTAGCAGATAATCGTGCAAGCGAAGGCGAGCATTCCTGAGAATGGAACGTGACCATTGAAGAATTCGCCAGTTTGATTTAACTCGATTACTTTCTTGTCGATTTCGAGATTGAAATTGCAGACTTGTTCTAGGCTATAACCGGCAAGGTGAATTCCGTCGAGAGCGGCGCGGTTTTCTGGATATAGGCTGCGATTGAATTGCATGCAGAGATTTTCGTTGCGCATGCTACTGAGTGCTTCCAGAGTAACAATAGAATCTTTGCCGCCACCTACAGTGATTAGGTTGCCGTGAAAATTATCATCGAAATAGAATTCTTTTTTGCTCGTAGGTTCTGGCGCATCAATTTCCATGAAAGCGTCGTATTGCATTAGCGCATTGTTGCGATACATTAACTCGCCAAGACCATTGTAAAAGAGTTTTTTGAAGAAAGCTTTTTGCGTTGCATCTAATTCCCCACATTTAATAGTGAATTTTGGCGCAAGGCTTAATTTGTAATAATTGATTGCAT
>JAHKZT010000178.1 GCA_020626475.1 bacterium | reverse complement strand
GATATAGGAATAGACACCTTGCGGTGTCGTTTTTATTTGATTTCGTTGCTAAGCCAAAAAGGAGCTAAATGAAAGCACAAATAGTTAAAGTAAATCAGAAGACGGTAGTATTAAAGAACGAGAAAGGTGTATTTGCCACGGTTTCGAAAAATAAGCTCGATTTCGACTATAAGCTTGGCGATTTAATCACGCTCGAAAAGGACGGTGATGAAGTTTACTTTTTACCAATGTCTGCTCCGAGCTTGCATTCGAAAAATGATTTTTGGGACGACTCGAATCTTGTAAAAGAAATCGAAAAAGACGCATCTGTAGAAGATGAGGGAGATGGAAAAGCTATAAGCGGAGCACTGTTATGTATCGTTTTTCTGCTTGTGGGATATTATGTAGCATATTACATATGTTGTGGCGCTGCTATTGGCTGTTTGATTTACTCGATTAGTAAATTGTCTAGCGCTAAATCCTGGAAGAAAGGGGTGGCGATTGTGCTAATTATTATCGCTGTAATATTATTGATTGGCGAAATATCTATCGCTTCGAGGAATGGTTTATGAGTGTTATCGGTAGCGTTGTCTCGCATGCAGTAATACGTAGTGCCTCAGATGCTTTTTGGAGTAGTCAATATCAAAAATGGCGTCCGAAAGCTGAATCTGAAGCCGTAGAATATTATATGTCTTTTGTTGTTGGTAGTATTGTTGA
>JAHKZT010000177.1 GCA_020626475.1 bacterium | reverse complement strand
GCGCAGCTGCTGGCTGTGCTGCTGGAGTAGGAATCGGAGCTGGCGCAACTGGCGCAGTAGCTGCTGGAGCTGCAGGAGCTTCGGCAGGATTCTGTGGTATTACAGGAGCTGCAGCTGGTACTGGCTCGGCGGCAGGTGCCGGAGCGGCAGTTGTTGCTGAAGCAACCTCGAGATTCGTAGCGGCGTTAGCCGTGGATTTATCACCAAGGACCTCATGAACGGTATTAATAACGTCTTCGATGCCGACCTGAGATTTGACGAGATAACGGTCTGCGCCAAGGCTTTCGCCACGCATGCGCTGATCATCGCTAGAGAGTGCGGTCATCATAATAACTTTAATCTTGCTAGTTTCTGGCGTGGAACGCAAAATATCTAGCATATCAAAACCAGAAATCTTCGGCATCATTACGTCCGAAACGATCAAATCTGGTTTTTCTTGTACGGCGAGCGCGAGCGCCTCCTCGCCATCGCCGGCGGAAACAATGTCGTAACCTTCGGCGACCAGCCTAATGCTGTAGATCTCTCGCAAGGATTTATCATCCTCGACTAACATAATCTTGGTCATACTGACTTCATTATATAATGCTTATGCTAAAAATTCCACCCCAAAAACAGATTAAAATCACTGCGCAGGTGGGACTGGATTCTGCGGAATGATTGGTTGCGGCGCAATTGGCGCTGGCGCAGCTGCTGGCTGTG
>JAHKZT010000176.1 GCA_020626475.1 bacterium | reverse complement strand
AGTGTGCGTGCCATTACTTATCTCCTTTCGTGGCGTTAATCTGCGTATAGATACGTGCGATTTCTTTTTTGATAGCTTTGATGCGATGTGGGTTCTGAAGAGTAGTGCCGAGACCCTGACGTGCAATCAAAAGCTCTTCTTGTTTCGCTTTGAGCTGCTCATCTAGCGGAAGATTGCTAACAACTTTTGCTTCTTTTGCAGCTTTCTTGTCAGTTTTCTTGTCTGCCATATTAGAGCTCCTCTTTCTTTACGATCTTGCAGCGTACTGGAAGCTTGTGGCTTGCAAGGCGAAGCGCCTCTTTTGCCTGCTCTGGAGTAACGTCTGCGATTTCGAACATAACGGTACCGGCTTTTACCTTAGCAACGTGGAACTGTGGTTCGCCCTTACCGCTACCCATCTTAACATCAAGAGGTTTCTTGGTGACTGGGGTATGCGGGAAGATACGAATCCAGATCTTACCACCACGTTTGACGTAGCGGGTGATTGCCTGGCGGGCTGCCTCAATTTGGCGGCCGTTGATACGTTCGTTGTCAAGACTCATAAGGCCATAATCACCGAATGCAACATAGTTACAGCGGGTAGCATTGCCTTCGTTCTTACCTTTGCGGACCTTGCGGTGCGCTTCTTTGCGTGGTTGACTAAGTGCCATAATTATTTCTCCCCCTTATAGATCCAAACTTTAACACCTACGATACCAGCAAT
>JAHKZT010000175.1 GCA_020626475.1 bacterium | reverse complement strand
CACGACACCAAGCTTAAGAGGCTCGTGCTCTAACCAGCTGAGCTACCGGCCCGCTCACGTGTTCTATTTTAGCACTTTTGCGAATATTTCGCAAGCAAACTAAAAGGCTTAGCCTTTACGAAAGGCATAAATAAATTGTATCATAGTTGCACCGTTTTGTCAATAATCATGGTCGTAGGCATCGTATTCATGTTGCTTATAGTCGAGCCAATCATAGCCATGATCACATACAACTTCGTGCTCTTCGCCATTTCTATCGAAAACAGTTTCACAGTGGTTATAGTCTCTAGAGCTCGTTACGCCATTAAAAGCACCAAGCAAATACAGAGCCATAAATATCAGAAAGACAATAATAACGAAGAATACCCACCAATATGCGATAAGAAATTCTCTCGTTTCTTTTTCTTTAAGTTTTACAGATAGTTTCTTGGCTGTCTTTTTTCTTTCTTTTATGCGGTCTCTGAAATAAAAGAAATACATGACAGCAACAATCGCTATCGCGCCTATTATGAAGACGGCGTACAGTATCGCATTCTCTACGTCGTAATTATGTCTCATTTGATGCCCTTTTTCTAAAGTATACTACGCTTTCTTCTTAATAATCCAGCGGTCGAGCGTAGCGAGAAGCGCCGGCAAAAGGGCGAGAATAATAATCGTCGCGCAGAAAGTGCCGAGCGAAATCGACTGGCAAATCTTACCAGCAAT
>JAHKZT010000174.1 GCA_020626475.1 bacterium | reverse complement strand
GGATTTTATGAGACAATAGAAGAGTTGAATAACATTTTAACTGCGAGATGAAACGATTATTTATTGTTTATAACCCGCGTAGTTCACACTACGAACAGGTTAAAACTGACATTATTGATCGACTAAAGGGCCTCAAAGGCGTAATGGTTGGCAAGTTTGAGGTGGAGCCAACAAACGTGGATGATAACGCGCGCCGTTTGGCTAAGGTTTTGACGACCGGCGATCTAGTGATTGCGGCCGGTGGTGATGGCACAGCAAACATCGCAGTGAACGGTATTATGCTCTCGAAAGCGCAGAATGTGAAGTTTGGCGTGATTGGCTACGGCAACTTTAACGACGTTGCGCGCACTTTCGGCAACTTGAAACTCGATGATATTTTGCGTGGGCATGTAAAGCGTGTTTATCCGCTTGAATGTAAGATTAATGGCAAACACTGGCGCTTCGGCATGTGCTACTTCACTCTCGGCATGTTTGCGGAGGCTTGTGCCTGTTTTGATGCGCCGAAGACGCGTAAAACTTTGCGCAAAGGTGGTCGTAAGACAGTATTCAGCCTAATGACGCTTGTCAAATGGTGGTTTAAGAATCATCGCCAGCAATTCTTGCCAGAAACTTTTCAGCTTGGCGATTCGTCTGAGGATTTTGCTGAATGCAAGAAGATGTCTGATTATATGGCAGTGAATGGCCGCACGGTCGCGAAGATTATGAAGGGTTCG
>JAHKZT010000173.1 GCA_020626475.1 bacterium | reverse complement strand
ACTTCGTCTGGGAAATTTAGAAAAGCGAGCAAGAAATAAGTCATGACCGGGCCGACGATAAGCTGGATCGCAGCAGTAAGCGTGAGGCGCCATTTTTTGATGAGCTTTTTGAAGTCAGCATGACTCAACATGAAGCCAATGCAGATGATTGAAAGTGCGGTCGTGGCGTTGCCAGTAAATTGCGCTGCATCCATGACGAAGCCAGGCAGCTTGAGGCCGGAGAGGAATAAAATCATGCCAAGCACGACGGCGATAATATTTGGGTTCTTAATGATGCCGTAGAAAAGTTTGGCGGTAAGTTTGCGTTCGAAAAGGAAAATGCCATAGGAAAAGAGCGCGATATTGAAAGCGATAATAAAGCCACAATATGGCACGATCCCCTGCTGACCGAAGACGCTAGAGATAATTGGATAGCCGAGGAAGGTAGCGTTATTAAAGATGAGTGCGAACTGCGATTCGAAGCGAAGCTCGCCTTTGTAAAAATGTTTATTAAAAATGACACGGCTAGCGGCAATGAGCGCGAGCATTACGATAATGCCGGCGGCAAGGCCTTTGAAGAAAAGATCGGAAGTTTCTTTATTGAACTCGCTCGGAAAAGCCACAAAAAGCGAGGCTGGCATAAAGACGGTCAAGAGCAAATTAACGAGGCATTTGTTAGCCTTGGTGTCGATGAGTTTTGCTTTGCCCAAAATGAAGCCAAGAACGAGAATAATCGCAATCGTGCCGAG
>JAHKZT010000172.1 GCA_020626475.1 bacterium | reverse complement strand
GTCATGCGCTGGCTTGCAGATTACGGAAATCTATTCGTATTACGAAGAAAATTCTTCAGAGCAATTCATCGAGCTATATAATGATTCTGATTCTGAGATTTCTCTCGGCGCTTGCACGCTGCGTTACAAAAATAAAAACTACCCACTGCTTGGCGTAATCGCCTCAAAAAGCTACTCACTCCTGCAGGATATTTTGCTTACAAAAGATCCAAGCTCGTCGCTTACTGTCGAGCTGCTAGATGCAAACGGGCAGGTCTTTGCTGCTGAATATTTTCATGGCCAAAAGAAAGCAACTTCATATGCGCTCCTCGACGGGCAATGATTGCAAACTTATGCGCGAACTCCTGCCGCGGATAATGTATATCAGGAATTTAGAACTTGCCCGGAAGGGAAAATAATCAACCCAGATACCGGAAACTGCGTAAACGAGCCAAATCTTACCGAGGCTGTGCTGAAGCTGTGTCCAGAAGGGAAATATCTAAATATTTTAACGGGTAGATGCAAGAATTTACCGACTGCGACTACGGCTGCCGCCTGCAAAGAGGGCTATTATCGTAATCCGTTGACTGGACGTTGCAAGAAGAACGCGGAGACGACTACGAAGACCTGTGCGGATGGTTATGAGCTAAATCCTGAAACAAATCGTTGCCGCAAAATACGCGCGAATAATTTGTCGGATTATCCTGTCGAGGAGATAAAAGAAGAGCAATATGATAATCCGAAAATATT
>JAHKZT010000171.1 GCA_020626475.1 bacterium | reverse complement strand
AAGCATGAGGATCAGGATGCGCACGAAGTGTTGCTTTGTATTGGCACTGGCGCACGCATTACGGATGAGAAGCGCATGTCGCTCAAGGATTTCCAGCTTCATGTGATTACGCCAGAAGAGTTGATCCCGCGCTGGCAGAAGACTTGTCCTGAGGCGATTCTCAATACGAAGAAGATTGCTGATAGCTGTAATGTGACGATTGATCTTGGTCGCATTTTGATTCCGAAATTCCCAATTGATACGGGCGAGACGGAAAAGCAGTATCTAGATAACATGGTGTTCCGTGGTTTGGCGGAGCGCTACGGATATCTCAGCAAGGAAGAAGCGCAGACGAAGACCGTAGAAGAGATTCGCCCGCTTTTGTCGAAAGAGATTTTGGAGCGCATTGATTACGAACTTTCAGTCGTCGACAAAATGGGCTATAACGGTTACTTCCTTATTGTTCAGGACTTCATTAACTGGGGCAAGAATCAGGGGATTATTTATGGCCCTGGCCGTGGTTCAGCGGCAGGTTCTTTGTTGGCTTATGCAATTCACATTACCGATCTCGACCCGTTGAAGTATGATTTGCTCTTTGAGCGCTTCTTGAACCCAGACCGTATCTCTATGCCAGATATCGATACTGATATTCAGGATAACCGCCGCGATGAGGTGATTGAATACTGTACGCAGAAGTACGGTAAGGGTCGCGTGAGTAACATTGTTACCTTCGGTAAGATGATGGCGAAGAACGC
>JAHKZT010000170.1 GCA_020626475.1 bacterium | reverse complement strand
CGTCGCGAATTAACAAATTTATCCGCTCTTGGTTTAGTTAAAATTGAGAACTACGAGAATAAAGTTTATTACTCGGCAAATATGAAGCACCCATTTGCTCGTCCGATGACTGAAATCTTCGCGCGCTCCAGTGCTATGAACTATGCTGCTGACGGCGAACAAAAGATTGAAGTTAAGCGTACGTCTATCTGGGAAGAATATGTTCGCCCGGTTGCGAATCTCATTTCTGGTCTCATCGTCACGAATCGTATTCCTGGGCAGGACGGCTTGGATTTATTGATTATTGGCGATAACCGCACTCATAAGCTTACGCATTGGGCGGAGGTTGTTGAAAAACGCCAAGGCAAGCCGCTAAACTATGTTATTATTAGTCGCGAAGATTATATCTACCGTAAGAGCGTTAGGGATAAATTCCTGACAAATAATGTTTGGTCGCTTCAGATTAGTGAGACTTACGACCCAGATAAGATTCTATAGTTAAAGGAGGAAAAATGTTTGAATTAGAGCTAAAAAGCCCAGAAGAATTAATTATCCACGACAAGGATAAGAATGTCGCTATTAATATCGCTGAATCTACGATTAATGCAGATTTGCGTGTGGGTACGATTGGCGGTGCGGGTGAATTCGAGATCGGTGATGTAGCAATTTCTGCGAAGCCTCTTTCTGCTGGCGGTATTATGTATCGTGTTGTTGTAGAGGGTGTTAAAATCGGTCTCGTTGGCTCTACGGCGAAGATTGAGGACTT
>JAHKZT010000017.1 GCA_020626475.1 bacterium | reverse complement strand
CGGCTCCAATAAAGCCCTAGTCATTCCTGTTATCTTAGCTGCCGCGCAATTGATTTCCTGCGCCGCGCTAATCATCGCACTAAAACGCCTAAATCTACTCCAAAGTTGGCAGCTAATTCTTACCGCAATTATCCTACTTGCCCTCGAAGCACTAACAATTTACAAGCTAGTCATCAGCAAAAATGCCAAAAAAGTCACGAAAATAATTACCGTCATCCTCAGCATCGTCATATCGCTTTGCGCCGTAACCGGCTACAAATATGTCCGCCAGACCGTAAGTTTCATTGAAAATATCACCGGCGCACATTACGAAACGCAAACCTATAAAGTCCTAGTGCTCAAATCTAGCCAATACGACAATATCAAGCAGCTCAATACGCAACATATCGGTTTCCTCTCACAAAATCCAAATCTAGAAAACACCAAAAAGACACTAAAAAGCACAATTAGTTATAAAGATCAAAATTTCGACGAACTCGGTAGCCTCATCGCAGGCATCAATGATTTTAAGGTATCAGCAATCGTTTTAACGGATAGTTATCTAGAATTCCTAGAAGAGAATGAAAACGATTTTGTCGAAAATAGTAAAGTTATTTTCCAATTTGAAGTACGCGTAGATTCCGAAAAAGATATTAAGCGCGTTAATGTCGCTACCGAGCCGTTCATTCTCTATATTTCCGGCAGCGATAGCCGTATCGGCCTCAACGATACCGCACGCAGCGACGTTAACATCTTAGCAGTAGTTAATCCAACAAAAGCAAAAGTCCTCCTCATCTCAATTCCGCGCGACTATTACGTCCAACTCCATGGCACGACCGGCACAAAGGACAAGCTCACGCATGCAGGTCTCTACGGCACCGATATGAGCAAAAATACCATTGCAGACTTACTTAACATCGACATTAACTACACTCTCAAAGTCGGCTTCAGTACCGTTATTAACATCGTAGATAAAGTTGGCGGTATCGATATTGATTCAGACCAGGAATTCACACCGCATACCAACAAATCATGCCATTTCGTAAAGGGCACGCAACATGTCGATAGTACCTGCGCCTTAGCATTTGCGCGTGAACGCTACGCCTATGCATCTGGCGACCGCCACCGTGGCCAAAACCAACAGCAGGTAATTACGAAACTCATCGAAAAGATTTCCGACCCACACTATTTAGTGCGCTGGGCGGACATTATGAAAGCGGCCGAAGGCAGTTTTGAGACTAATCTCACTTACGACGAAATAACAGATTTTGCACGCTATCAGCTCGCCGAGCTTAAACACTGGGAAGTCGAATCCGTCTCGCTAGACGGCTCCGGCGCCATGCTTCCTACCTATTCAATGGGCAAGCAAAAACTCTATGTGATGATCCCATATCAAGACACTATTACGAACGCTCAAACAAAAATCAAAGAATATCTCGCAAAATAAACATTCGCGAAATCAAATTCGCTCGTACTATAGTTCAATTAATCCTTCGCGCCACCCTATAAATGCTTGCATTTCATAGCATTTTGTGATATAATGATAGTAATAATATTCAAAAATGTTATAAACGGAGTGGTTTTTAATGGAAGAAATCGACATTAAAGATTTTCTTGGCTATCTCAAGAAGTATCTTATTCCGATGATTATCGTATCAATCTTGGCTGTTGGCGCAAGTATTTTTTATAATCTAACGCTCAAGACGCCTATGTATAAGACGAGCACCACTGTAGTCCTCGCTCAAAAGACAAGCGAAAAAGAGTCTACGTCGGTTACTCTTAACGATATCAATATCAACCAAAAACTCGTTGCAACCTACACCGAGATCGTAAAGAGTAAGTTGGTCCTCGAACAGGTCATCGACGACCTTAATCTAGATACTACTACCGAGAAGCTTGCAAAGCACGTAACCGTTACTTCTGTCGAAGATACTGAAATCCTAAAAATCACCGTCGAAGACGGCAACCGTATCCTCGCCGCCCAAATCGCAAACAAAATCGCAGACGTCTTTACGAAAGAAATCGTAAACATCTACCAGCTCAATAATGTCAGCGTCATTGACGTTGCACAAGTTAGCGACAAGCAGAGCAATCAGACCACAATCCGCGACGCAGCAATCGCACTTCTTATCTCCGTTTTCGGCATATCAGCTATCGCCTTCATCATCTACTACTTCGATGACACAATTAAGTACAGTGAGGACCTCGAAAAGAAAGTCGGCCTTCCAATCGCTGGCAAAATTATCAAATCCGAAATCGAAAAGAGAACAATTGGCGACGAACTTCTCGTTGACAAATATCCAAAATCTATCGTAAGCGAGAGTGTCAAATCTCTCCGCACAAACCTTCAGTTCAGTAGCGTCGACGACGGTTTCAAGACCATTCTCGTTACGAGCTCAAACGCAAACGAAGGTAAGAGCTTCATTTCTTCCAACCTCGCAATTAGCTTCGCTCAGGCAAACAAGAAAGTTCTTCTCGTTGACTGCGACTTGCGTAAAGGCCGTCTCCATAAGCTCTTTAATCTTCCAAACCTCAACGGCTTCTCAACTCTCCTTACCGACGATCTCGAAAACTACAAGAAATACATTAAAAAGACCCATATCAAAAATCTAAGCATTATTCCACGCGGCGTCTATCCGCCAAACCCGAGCGAGCTACTAGGCTCCCAAAAATGCAAAGACCTTATCGTAGCACTCAAAGCAAAATACGACATCATCATCTTTGATGGCGCACCATGCAACGGCGTTACCGATTCAGTCATTATGGCAACCAACGTCGATGAAACTTTAATTGTCGTCCGCGATGCTCGCACGCCAAAGAGTACGTTCGATACCACTCGCGACAGCCTAAAGAAAGTAAACGCTCATATTACCGGTGTCGTCCTTAACGGCGTCAATCGTAAGATTGCCAAGTATTATAGCTACTACGGAGACAAGTAATGATCGACATCCATTCCCATGTGCTACCGGGAATCGATGATGGCTCGAAAAACATTACAATGAGCTTAGAAATTTTGAAGGGTCTCGAAGAGCAGGGCGTAACCGACCTTATCTGCACCCCACATTACATCGCTGAAACAAGCCAGGTTAGCCCACGCGCAAAAAACGAAGAACTACTCAAGAAACTCCAAGAACGCGCCAAGAAAAAGGGCATCAAAACCAATTTATATCTCGGCAATGAAATCTATATTGATCGCGATATTGCAAAGTTAATTCGCGCCAAAAAGATTTCTCCGCTCGCAAAAAGCAAATATCTTCTCGTCGAGCTGCCAATGAGTGGCGAATTTGAACAATACGAAGATATCCTCCTAAGTCTTCAGCAGAAGAAATGGCAAGTAATCCTTGCACATCCAGAACGCTATCATAGCTTCCAAAAAGACTACGAGAAAGTGCTCGAAATATGCAAACAGGGCATCTTATTGCAATGCAACCTCGGCAGCTTCATTGGGCAATATGGCAAGCACGCCAAAAAGACCGCCCAAAAAATCGCAAAAGATAAGCTAATCTTTTGCGTCGGTACCGATATCCACCGCCCGCGCGACTATGAAGAGATAGCAAAAGCCCAAAAAAGACTTCGTAAATACTACCAATTCTACGAGCTCGATGCAATACTTGTTCAAAATCCACTCAAAATAGTAAAATAGAAGTATATGCGTACTCCTGCATGGTGGAAGGATTATAAGCGTCTATCTTATGTAGACATCCATTGGTTTGCTATCTGGATAGTAATCTATGTTACTTTTTTGAGCCTTGATATTTTCTTTCCGAATTTCTGGGGCTCCGCATTAATCAAATATATCGGGATTTTCCTCTGTATCGTATATGCAAATCAAAAATACCATAACGATTACACGCTTCAGCTTGCATTACTTTTTACCTTCTTAGCTGACACCATCCTCGTCTGGACGCCATACGCACTCGCAGGAGTATACGTGTTTTGCTTTGCGCAATTCATGCATCTTACTCGCCTAACGAAGCTACCGCAAATCTCGCTCTGTATATATGCCGGCGGCTTAAGCCTATTCTTCGCGCTCTGCATCGCAAATGGCATGAATCCAATTTACGCCGTCGCAACCGTTTACGGACTTCAGCTCATCTGTAATTTAGTAATGTCAGTCAAAAACTGGCGCGCAAACAGCAAGCATTTCCGTACACGCTGCGCCTTCTATGGCTTCATTGCATTCCTTTGCTGCGATATCTGTGTCGCATTGCGCTTTATGGCATTAGACGGCGCCCTGCCTGGAGAATTAATCCCGACCGTATCGTTCCTTGTCTGGGTCTTCTATTATCCAAGCCAGGTACTAATCTCCAATTCCAGCACCATGGAACCCTCTACTTCGCGCCGCAGAATTGCAAAAAGCGCACGTATCAGATAAAATATTATTTATGAATATTGGGAAGTCAAAACCATACGCTATTCTTGTTTTTGGCGCGCCAAAGAGCGGCAAGACTTCTTTTGCCGAACATTTCAGTCAAACCATCAATGCGCCATTCCTCAACCTGACGCACTTAGTTAATGAGTATCACGTTTCAAAGAAGCTTGCAGAAGAGCTAATAAACCAGATATCAAAGTCGCGCAGTACTCTCATCATCGAGGGAAATATCGATACCGAAGCTCAACGCAAAGAGATGCGCGAAATGCTCGTGAAGTTCGGCTACCAACCTATTATCGTATGGGTGCAGACCGACCTAAATACGATCAAGCAGCGCATGCGTGCTTCATATCGTACACTAAGTGAAGCAAAAGACACACTCTCAAAAGCCTTAAGCCGCATTGAGGCTCCAGCAGACGACGAAAAAACAATCGTTATTTCCGGCAAGCATACTTATCAGACCCAGTGCCGTAATGTTGTTAACCGCCTCACAGACGCAAATTAATGTCGAGTTTTGTCGATAAAGATTTTGGTGAAGTTATCGTGCGCCGCAGCGCTTGGTCTACTCACGTCAAAGCCTCCGTTGCCACTTCCGGCAAACTGACCATATCTGTTCCTGCCGGGACTTCCGATTTTCTCGCCAAACGCTTTTTAAATAGCATGCGCGAAGACATCAAAAAGAAATTACCAATTAAAGACCCGTCCACCCAACGAGCACGCGACGCGCAAAAAAAGATTCTCATGAAGAAAGCACGCGATTATTTACCATATCGCCTCGATTTTTGGGCTACAAAGTATGGCTATCACTACTCTGGCTGCCGCCTCTCACATGCAAACACCCGTTGGGGCAGTAGATCTTCTAGCGGAACAATCTCGTTAAATATCGGCCTCATGAAAGTCCCCGAGCCGCTACGCGACTACGTCATTATTCATGAATTAGCCCACATTAATCACATGGACCACTCGGCCGCTTTTTGGCATGAAGTCGGAGAACATGATCCGAACTACAAACGCCACCGCGAACAACTCAAACAATTCTCGCCTGGTGTATAATAAGCTTATGATTAAGCTTATCGACATTATTTCGCCAATTTACCAAGATTTACTCAAGAAATGCGAGCGCCGCAAGATCAGCGTCAATCTTGACATCCAAGACCTCACACTACGCATCGAAGATAGCGAACGCGTCGAAAAGTTCTATAATACCGAAATTCGCCGCGCACTCAAAATGTGCGAAGCGGGTGACAAAATAACACTATCGCAGAGCGGTGATCGTTTTAGCGTTAAAAATTCCGCCAAAACACCGCTAGACACCGACATTGTAACAAAATTACGCGCAGACGGTTTTGAAGTCCGCGCGCGTTTTGGCTACGATACTATCATTACTTTAGTTGTTTAGCTTTCTTTAATCTAGGCCGCTTTACAAACAATAGCGGCAACACAAATGGAATACAGCAGAACATAGAATAGGCATATCTGAACTCAGAATAGACAGGAGTGGCAATTAGAAGCGTAGCGATTACGCCTAGGGGTGCCACCATTAAGAATGCTATGCTTTTATCTCTCCTAACTATAGAGAGATAAACAATGATAATACCAATCCAAACATACAATCCGATACTCAATAGCACTCTAGTAAGAGTAAAGTCATTAAAGAAAGCGACATAATACTCCAAAGCCTTATTAAAGAAGCTCGGTTTTTCACTCTCTGATCTATAAAAGTTTTGAAGAGTTATATTCCAATATACATATCCGCCATTCCAATAACCCCTAGTCTGGTCAATCCATGCCTTAGCGTATATTTTTGGATTTTTTATGCCGAGATTGAACCATAATGCCAAATATTCCATTTTATGCTCAGCAAAGTACTCACCACCCTCATTCCAAGCAGCGCCCTTAATCGGATCTGAAATGTAGTTTATATACTCACGTTTAATAGTGTCAAATGAAATGACTTTCTCTATCTTATCACGCTCTTCGCTCGAAATATCACCACCATCAACGACGACCCTAGCAATCTGTTGGAGCGGAATTGAATAGGCTTCGGTAGACTCCGTCGGAGTAACGCCAAAGGACGGAATTAAAGATTTCAGAACAAAAGAAATAAGTATCACGCATGCGAAAACCGCGAGTAGGCGAAGCTGTGTCCTTCTAAAGATAATGAAGAAAATTATCGCCGTAGCAATAAATACATAAAAGCCATTATTTCTTAACAAGCAAATAGAAGCTGCGCCAAGAGCCGCAAGTATATAATCGATAATATTATTATTACCAACCCTATTTAGTATTCTGTATGAAGATACTGCAAACAGTAAAATACCACCAGCAAACAAAACATCTTTCCAGACCGTAAAGCTAAAGACAAGATGACACGGCAAAAATGCAAATACCGCCGCTACAATCACTACTACTTTCCTATTAATCTTCAATTGATAAAGAGTCATAATGGCATAAGCAAATATTGCCGCCATTATAATTGCCTGAAAGGCAGCAAAACAGAAAATAGCAAAATTTTGATTACCAAAAATAGCATATACTGGACTATAAATCATTTTAATGAGCATAGTATGATAGAACGGATGATGGTCAGAAAAAACACCGGTATCAATCATATGAAATTGGCGATAACTATCTCGCGTCGTGACGGCCGGAAAGCAACATATCAAAAGAGTAGCTATATAAACAATGGAAAGACATGCGAAAGTCAATAAAAACACTTTTTTGGTTGAGCATTTCAAGTTTGCATTCTTCCAATTAAAGCGCAGAGCAAAAGAGCGTAGCCAAGTTAATATAGAATAGAACACAAAATAGCCGCCAATTGGCAAAAATACTAGCCCATAAGCCTTCTCAACAATCCTGAAATTACGAAAAATATTATAGTTCGCTAACAAAACCAGTGAAGAAAAAATAATCGAAAGAACAATTATTGGCTTCGTCCCAGATATTTTATTTTTTCTATTATATGTAAACGCAAACAAGGATGCGACGCCTAAAACGAGATAAGCGCCATACACAGAATCAGTTGCTTTCAAAAGAGACAACCAAGCCAAAATCGCAAATATAGCAAAATAGCCAATAACTTTTTTCATTAAATATAATTATACACTATTGCTTCACTAATTTCATTGCAAAGCCGCCACCAGGCGCCATATATATTTCAATCTTATCCCCACGGCGAAGGACTTTTTCTTCTATAACGTAGCCGACCTGATGATCGCGGTAATGCGCATCTTCGGAATCGCGATAGATAGTAGCAATGTAATTAATATCTGGATCAAGGAAGTCAAGATAAAGCTCAACCTTGCGACCTTCTTCGTTCGTCACGCCACCAATAAACCAATTCGTAGACTCCCATTCCTGACGTGCAACAACATAACTCTTACCAATTTCACCAAGAAGCGGAATCGTGCGTTCAAAACGAGTCGGGACATCTTTGATGAATTGGAATAAGTCTGGGTGCGATTCTTCATAAATCTTTGGACGATCAGCCGCCATTTGCATTGAAGAATAAATCGTTACATAGTAAGCAAGCTGACGCGTAATCGTAGATGCTATACGCTTAGAGAAGTTCGTTACATCAAGAATGCCAGGCGTATAATCCATACCGCCAGAAAGCAAACGCGTATACGGCAAGAAACAGGCATGCGAAGGAACCAGCGCACCGCCTTCATATTCCTGACCACGAGCGCCTTCGCGCGTCATAAGGTTCGGCCAAGTGCGCTCAATACCAGTGCCCTTAATTGGCTCATGGACATCGAGCATGATGTGATACTTCGCCGCCAATTCTAGCGCACGCTGATAATGCAAAACACCAAGCTGCGAATGATGATATTCACGATGGCCGTTAATCGTCATCTTAGAACCAGCATAGCCAGATTTAACATAACGAATACCATACTGAGCGAGATACTTATAGGCATCCTCGAGCTGAGCTTCGTAATTATCGATATAACCGACCGTCTCATGATGGCCGACAATCTCAACACCGTTCTGGCGCGCATAGCTAGCAACAGCCTGCATATCAAAATCTGGCGTAGCTTCCATAAACTTATTATTGACGCCGTTCTCGAGCCAATCGCCCTCCCAGCCATCATTCCAACCTTCAATCAAAAGTGCCGGAATACCGAGATTCTTACAAGAATCGATATATTGGAAAGCATGCTCGGTCGTTGCGCCGTGACGTTCGCCTGGCGCCCAAGTCCATTCACCAACATACATTGCCCACCAAATACCGAGGAACTTCGTAGGAGTTACCCACGAAAAATCGTCACGCGGCGCATCATTCAAGTTGAGAATCATGCGCGAAGTCGTAAGATCCAAGACATCCTGCGCAATCGTGATCGTGCGCCATGGCGTGAAAAATGGCAGCTCAACATAGGCGCGCATACCATCAGAGAGCGGTGTGATATCAGATTTCAAAGTTGAATTATTCAGCTTAATTGTCATGGAGCCATAATTATAGAGCGCCGCTTCATGAATCGAAATATAATGCCCGACAGGAGTCTGAATCGTAAGCGGAGTATGGACAGATTCCGTCAAAGAATAGACTGGATGCTCGACATAATCATACTCATAGCGATCTGGCTGATAAGCCGGAATGCTCCAAGAGCGAGAATTCGTATCAACGGAAAATTCTGTAATCTCATCCGCAACAATCATATTTTCCATTTCAGGCTGAGCAGGAACTTCATAGCGGAAAGCTACACCATCATCAAAAACGCGGAAGCGAATCGTGAGGAGGCGATTTGGCTTTTCGGTTTCTTCGAGATAGATAGCAGTTTCATTATAATTATTGCGAATCACATGCTGTTCGCCCCAGTAAGCCTTCCAGGTCTCGTCAGTCGAACGGGAATAAGCACGCACGACAGAGAAGTTATCAGCAAGCGGCTCGGCATCCTTCAAAATTAAACCAAGACGCGATTTGCGCAATACAATTTTTTCATCTTTCGTAACAAAATACGAAATCTGGCCCTTATCGACCATAAACGAAGCAACCACCCTATTGTTTGGGGATTTTACTTCATATACTGCATCGATTTTCGGCTTCTTAAAAAGATCACCGAAGATGCTCATAAAGTATTCCTCATTTGCATACGTTAATTGTACCACGAAACCATAACCAAAATGCTATAATTACGCTAATGCTTTGGCTAATTTTATGTATCGTCGCAGCCCTCACTTGGAGCATCAGCGCATTTATCGACAACTATCAGACTGATGTTATTTTTAAGGGCAAAACACCGCAAGCAATGAAGGTTCTAAACGGGCCAGTCTATATTTTAATCTCAGTCATCGTCGGTCTAATACTCCAAGCGCCAATTCCGAACATCGCTCAAATCGGCCTATTGATTCTTTCTGGCGCCCTTAGCTCCGTAGGCTCGCTTGCTTATTATCAAGCGCTCAAAAACGAAGAAGCCACTGGCGCCACCATATTTTATCAGTTACAGCCAGTGTTATTCCTGATTGTAGATTTCTTGATTTTCGACGAATCAATTACGCCTAAGCAAATCCTAGGCTTTATTATCATTTTACTAGCGCCAATCATCGTCATCTTTACCCGCAAGCGCGCAAAAAGTCGCCGCATGGCGATACATGCCGCCGCATTATTAATACTCTATGTCCTAATCGCAACCGCATCGGCAGAAATCGCCGTTCGTAGCACTGCTGGCGTAGACTATCGCTCCGTATTTATCTTTTATCTATTCGGTCGCGGCCTAACCGACTGCCTATTGGGCTTTATCCCAAAATATCGCAAACGCCACAAATACATCATGAAACATTCGCCAAAAGCCTATGTCGGAACTGTTATATTAAATCAGTGTCTCTGCGCATTCGCCGATTTCACATATCGTTACGGGCTCGTCATTGGCATCGCAGCACTCGCTAGCGCCGTCACGAACGCCGCGCAGCTAATCTTAACTTTTCTACTCGGCATCATCCTATCGCTCATCTGGCCTAACTTCGGTCGCGAAAAACTCCATCGTCACTTGATTCTTGCGCATGTCGCGGCCGTCATTCTTTGTATTGTAGGAATTATTATCATACAATAAGCTTATGGAAGAATTACTCAAATACGAAGCCCTGATCGCAATCGCCATTGGCGTTTTTCTATGTCTATTCGGCTATCGCATTAAAAAAGTCGCGTTCATCGTAATTTGGTTCATTATCGGCTATTATTTAGCGTCACTTGCTATGCCACATATTACCGACGATCAGACTTGGCAACAGTTAGCGCCAATCGGAATCGGCATTCTTACTGGTATGCTCGGCTTCAGTATCGAGAAATTCTGTATTCTCGCCGTCGCTGCCTTCACCGTCTCAACAACAATAATCGAAGCCTTCCAGATGACCGAAATCTTCCAAATCGGGCTTGCTATCGCAGCAGGCGTGATCGTAGGCTGTATTGCAGTCTCATTAATCAAGCCACTCGGCATCATAACTACAGCATTATCCGGCGCAAAACTAATCGCAAAATATAGCGTCGCACAATTCGCGCTAGCTCATCATCCATATTTTCTAATAATCTTATGCGCCGGCGCAGCAATCGGGATTCTATTCCAATTCAAAAACTGCAAACACGTTGAATAAAAAAGGGCGCCGAGGCGCCCATTAAGTAGAGAATCTAGGCGTGATGATACGGATGACCGAGCGCGATTTCCTGCGCACGGTAAATCTGCTCGGACACAATCAATCGACATATCTGATGCGGAAAGACTAGTTTCGACAAGCTCCAAATCAAATTCGCACGACTGGTAATCTCGTCAGAGAAGTGCCCAAACGCGCCGCCAATCACAAGCACAACATCACGACCATTTTCGAGCGGATCCAAAACCGCCCGAGACAACTCCGGTGAGCTCATGATTTTACCATTTTCATCGAGCAAAATCATAAAGTCATCTGGCTTTAAGCGCGAAACACGCTCAGGCAATTTTTCCTCATCAACAAACTGCCATTCAACATTAAATGGCTTACGCAAACGTTTCTCGTATTCCTGGCAAGCCTCAGCGAGCCAAGAAGCATGTTTCTTGCCGCCAGCAATTATTCGAATCATATTGCATAATTTTAACATTTTTGGTATAATATCGGAAGTTACCAAAGACAGTGGCGGTGTTCATAAGAATACTTAATTATGCCACCGAGGAAAATATTTCTTGTATATTGGTGACGCATTCTATCCGGGAGGGGCCGGTAGGTATTAACATTTCTGGCTACCAAATTAATACCAAAAGGAGATTTCTATCTATGGCAATTAGCAAAGATAAGAAACAACAATTGGTTGCCGACTTAAACGAGATTCTTTCCGATGCTAAGATGACCGTTTTTGCAAAGTATCAGGG
>JAHKZT010000169.1 GCA_020626475.1 bacterium | reverse complement strand
GGGGATGACGGCAAAGATGTAATTATGAAGGAGGTCTGTTATGTCTTTGACTTTGCGCTCGATCGAGCTTTGCGTCAGATTTCTGAGTACTCTTGCAAACTAAATGTCGACGAGCCGAATCCGGAAAAGAAAGTCGGTGAGTTTATTCATTTCTTGCCAGTGCTTGCATACGATGGGAGCTCAATGAAGCAGGTGTCTGCGAGCGAAATTCTCGACATGGCAATGTCTGGCACTTCGGCGACTTTGCTCGCTCGCCGTTGGGAATCGGCATTACTTGTAAATGTTGATAATGATACACTTCGTCGCATTATTAGTGACCCGCGTGCGTACGAGGCAATTATGAGTATTGAAGGTTTTCGTGCACTTGGTGATAAGTCGATTGAGACTGTGATAAATAAATCTGAGTCTATCAAGAAGGCAAAGGCGGAAGAGACGCCGAAGACGCCTTCTGAAAAGAAAGAGCTAGATGAGGAAGAGAAGAAGAACAAGTCTCTCCGCAAGCAAATCCAGGAAAAGCTTATCAAGTTTGCGACGCGTATCCCGATTTTCATGTATCTAACGGATTATCGCGAACTGACCCTAAAAGAAGTGATTACGAAACAGGAGCCTGGTTTATTCAAAAAAGTAACCGGTATAGATGTTTCTGATTTTCAATTGCTTTGTGTTATTGGAGTATTTAATTCGTCACTAATGAATGATGCTGTCTACAACTTTAAGCGTTACGAAGATTCTAGTTTGAGCTACACGGGTATCAATATGCATTC
>JAHKZT010000168.1 GCA_020626475.1 bacterium | reverse complement strand
GTAACGTTGAACTGATCTGCGACCTGCTTTGCGACTGCCTGCTTGCTTGCGTCAGCTGGGACTACAAACATGTAGGTGCGCTTAGTCTGCTCGTGGTAGGCTTTTTCAGTAGCGATAGGACGAACCAACATTACTTAGCCTCCTTTCCGAGTAGCCAGTTTTCGATAACTGGAAGAGATTTCTCAGTAACGATGATTTTATCAGCGTTGAGAATATCAAATACGTTTAGATAGGTTGGACGGACAACCTTAACATTTGCGATATTGTTAGTTGCGCGAATGATTTCGGTCGTCTTTTCTGCTACCACTACGAGGTAGTTCTTATCTGCTTCGATGCCGAGTTCTTTGACTGCATCTTTGGTTTTGCCGCTCTTTGCTACGAAGTCTGCAAGAACAATGATGTTCTTGTCAGCATTCTGCATAGAGAGAGCTTGGCGAACAGCCTGGAGCTTTGCGCTCTTGCTGATTTTCTTGGTGAAGTTTTCTTCGCCGGTGCGACCGAAAGCTACACCACCATGGCGCCAGATAGGGTTGCGGGTGCTACCAAAGCGTGCACGACCGGTACCTTTCTGCTTCCAAGGTTTTTTACCACCACCACGAACTTCGCCACGCTTCAAAGTTTTAGCGTGAGAGCTGCGGCTGTTTGCTAGATAAACATCATAAGCGAGTTTAACTAGTTCGTGATTGTCGACGGAAAGACCGAAGACGTCTTTGTTTAACTTAGCGTCTGCCATATTAGTCCTTTCCCTCCACCATTACGAGACCTTTGTTTGGACCAGGGACTGC
>JAHKZT010000167.1 GCA_020626475.1 bacterium | reverse complement strand
CATGAATTGAAGACTCCGATTGCGGCTGTGCAGGCGAATTTCGAGGCGCTTGGAGCTACGGAGCAGCCATGGGTTGATAACATTGAAAACGAATTAACGCGAGCAAGTAATCTAGTGAGCGATTTATTGACGCTAGCGCGCACGGACGGGAGAACAGCGGCGATAGCGAAAAAAGACGTAGATGTCGTAAAGATTGTGCGTAGCAGAGCAAAACTAATTGAGGCTCGTTTGGGTGATAAAAAATTAAAAATTGAGGCGCCTGAAAAGCAGAATTTGAATATGAACGAGGCGGATTTTACGCAGATTTTGGATATTTTGCTAGATAATACGGTGAAATATTCGAAAAAGACGATAAAAATTCAGCTTTCTGGCCATCTGTTGACAGTAGAGAATGACGGAAAAACAATCCCTGTGGAAAAGTTGAATAAATTATTTGAACGTTTTTACCAGGTAGATAAGACGAGTGAGGGCTCTGGTCTTGGTTTAGCGATTGCGAAGGCGATTGCTGATCAAAATAAATGGAAAATCTGGGCAGAATCAGATAAAACTGGAACGAAATTTTCAGTTTCATTTTAAGCATTTGCGCGACAATATCCTCAAATAATTAGAAAGGAATAGGATGTTTAGAAACATGCTAAAGAGGAGTTGTCGATCTATTCGTCGCAAGCTCGGACGAACGGTAGTGCTGACATTGATCTTCTTTATGATGGCGAATCTAGTGCTCGCCGCAATTACAATTAAATCGGCCGTAGCGGCGCAAATGGATTATGCGAAATCTACGCTTGG
>JAHKZT010000166.1 GCA_020626475.1 bacterium | reverse complement strand
CTTTGATGCGCTCGGCCGAGGCAGGCGTTTTGTATACGCATGATGCGCTCTATCACGCAATCAAACCACTCGCAGGCGACTTCGATAAGAACAAGCTTTATCTCGTCTATCTCTATCATGGCTCGGTTTATGATTATGACGAGAGCTGGACGCTCACGCTTGAAACCTTTATTAATTACTTGCACGATAATATTTTGCCAGATTCGCATTTTGCGAGTGTGATTGACGAAGAGAAGCGCAGTAAAATCATTGACGGCCACAAAACGATTAATGATGCGAAGGATCTTCTTGTTGGCCCTAATCACTATCGCGCACTCATCGAAACTGAACTTCCTGCAGAAGGCGAACAAACTTTTGCATTCATCAAGAGCATCAAAGACGCGCTCGGTTCTAGAAACAAAATCGATTACTTTGTGCTTGGCGATTCGGCCATGGCTTACGAAATGTCGCAGACCTTTAGCGGGGAAATGGACTTCATTACGGTCATTACGATGCTCTCGATTTTTGCCGTTGTTGTCTGCACCTTCAAGTCAGTATTCGTTTCGATGCTACTCGTCTTCGTAATTCAGTGCGCGGTCTATATCGTAATGGCATACCTATCGCTAACAGGCTCGAGCATCTACTTCATTGCGCTAATTATCGTTCAGGCAATTTTGATGGGCGCTACGATTGATTATGCTATTTTGTTCACGTCGTATTATGTTGAAAACAGAAGCTACTTTAAGCTTGGCATTAAGGATGCTTTGATTTCGACCTACAACAAGTCGATTAGTGCCATCCTTACGTCTGCCTCGATTCTTAT
>JAHKZT010000165.1 GCA_020626475.1 bacterium | reverse complement strand
AATTCGCCAACTACTGCATGTACTTAGAGCAGCCTTCGACGAGCTCGCGCGAGGCTTCGGCATCTACCATATCTACGGCATTCTCATAATAATCTTAGCTACCGCCGCAATCTTCTTGCTCATTAAACTAATCCAAACGCGAAAAAAGAAAACTATTATCTATGGCATATTATTTATCGGACTAGCATTAATCTCACCGGTTGCCTATGGAGCTATTTCTGACGACTTCTATTTGGCGCCACGCATCCTAATCACTTACTTTACCGTCTTGGCTGGTTTTCTTGTTTTAGCGCTATACTACAAACCAACGCTAAAAGCTCAAACCATTATGGCCATACTTTTAACCATCTTCACCTCAGCTAATATTTTCCAATCTTCCGGTCTCATAACAGATATTCAAATTTCAAACAAACTAGAACTTCACGAACTTCGATTAATTAGTAAACAAATTGAGCAATACGAAAATGAGAGCAAAAATACAATAGATACAGTTGTCGTATATAATTCCGGGCGCAACGGCGAAGTCATGTTTGATCGTACGCACACTAATCACCCAGACGGATACCGCACGAGCCACCTCATCACGGGCGCAGAATGGTCTAATGTGGCATGGCTCCAGAAAATCACCGGCAAAAATTACGCGCATGTCGAAAGAAGCGCCTACGGCGACGAAATATTCGAAGTATTCCCAAATTACAACCGCGAACAATTGACGCGCTTCGTGCCGTCCGAACGTCTCAAATTTGACCAAAACACACTATACTGGATAACATACTAATATGATCCAAAAAACTAAAGCTAAATT
>JAHKZT010000164.1 GCA_020626475.1 bacterium | reverse complement strand
CGCTTGCAGGGTGGGGCAACGCACCGTCTACGTGGTCGGGCGGATCGTAGGCTTCAAAATTCTGCTTTGACGCATCGACAAAGATATAATGACAAGGCTCGCATGGATCGCGCAAACGCACGTATGGGAGAATATAGTCGCAAGCGCGCTCAGCGCACGATTAATAAAATGACGGACGCCGATGGTAAAGTTGATTATAGCAAGATGAATGCTGCTCAGAGACGCGCCTTTAATGTGGCCAATAGTACAATTGCGGCCCACGATCAGGAAATGATGAGCGGCTATCGCAACCAGGCTTCGTCTATAGACGCTGGCCAGTCGGAAGCAATGCTCATGAACTCGATTAGCAAGGACGGTTCTGTCGATATGAATATGGCCGAAGCTGCTATTGATCGTATGGGGCAACTTGATCAAGGCCAGATGCTCGAAGCACTCCAAAAGTTCACGAATACCGATGCATTTAAGAAAATGAACGCCACTCAGCGCAGCCGAATGGTTCAGACTTTGCAGAAACAAGATGGCAATACTGTAGCTAAGGCATACGCTAAGGTACTCAGCGCTCCTGGCGGATCCACTAAGTCTCTCGATGAGGCAATTGGCGATGGGAGTATCGCTGGCAAAATCGCAGGTATGGACAAAAATACTGTGGCAAATACGGACAAGGACGTTCTGCGCTATATGTCTGGCGAGAATGCGGATGGCTCGACGAATGCAACTTCCTCGGCACTCTCGAATTCGTTTACGAACGAACAAATGGCTACGGCTATGTCCTCTGGCGCTATTTCCGGCAAGAGTGAGACTGAGTTTAATAAAGTT
>JAHKZT010000163.1 GCA_020626475.1 bacterium | reverse complement strand
GCTCCAGAAGTTATCTGCCGCAACGAAAAGCGCATGCTTCAGGAAGCTGTTGATGCGCTTATCGACAACAACGCTAGCCGTGGTGGTCGTGCAGCTGCATCTCAGAACGGTCGCCGCAAATTGAAGAGCCTTTCTGATCTCCTCAAAGGTAAGCAGGGTCGCTTCCGTCAGAACCTTCTCGGTAAGCGTGTTGACTACTCTGGCCGCTCCGTTATCGTTGTTGGTCCAGAACTTCGCATCAACCAGTGCGGTCTTCCAAAGCAGATGGCACTTGAGCTCTTTAAGCCATTTGTTATCTCTTGGTTGATTTCTCATGAGCATGCAAACAACATTCGTTCCGCATCTCGCTTGATTGAGCAGGGTGAAACTATTGTTTGGGATGCACTCGACGAAGTTATCGAAGGCAAATATGTTCTTCTTAACCGTGCACCATCCCTACACCGCCTTTCTGTTCAGGCTTTCCAGCCTAAACTCGTTGACGGTAAGGCAATTCAGCTCCATCCACTCGTCGCTAACGGCTTCAACGCCGACTACGATGGCGACCAGATGGCAGTTCACCTTCCACTTTCCAAGGAAGCACAGGCAGAAGCTCGTGAACTCATGGCTGCAGGTAAGAACCTTTTGAAGCCAGCAGATGGCGCTCCAGTTCTTTCTATTACGCAGGATGTCGTTCTTGGTAGCTACTACCTCACTTACGACAAGCCATCCGCGCAGGGTGAACTCAAGACTTATACTAGCGTCTACGAGGCAGAGCTTGCCTACGATATGGGTCTTATCCAGCTTCAGAGTCCAATTCGTGTTCATACGATGGGCGAAAAGC
>JAHKZT010000162.1 GCA_020626475.1 bacterium | reverse complement strand
GTTGGCACAAGCCTGCCTTGGGCTGGTCGCAGTAATTTTGATCCAAGCTCGAAATATTTTGCTTACGAATGCGACGAATTTGACCGCAACTTCCTCGCTTTTCATCCATATATCGCCGCGATTGTTTCCGTTGATTACGACCATGCGGACATTTATCCAACTGTCGAAGATTATCGTGCAGCATTTGCGCAGTTCGAGAGTCAATCAGAGATTGTTGTAAAAAATACAACGATTGACGAAAGAATTACGCTTCCAGGCGAGCTACGTCGCCAAGACGCCTCAGTCGTTTTGAATGTAATGCGCCATCTTTGCGATGCGCCTGACGAAAAGATTATCGAGATTTTGAACCGCTTCCCTGGCGCCGAGCGTCGTTTTGAGGAAGTTTCAAAGCATGTTTACACCGATTACGGCCATCATCCACAAGAGATTAAGGCCACCGTCCAAATGGCCGCCGAACTGCGTGACCGCGGTGATTTTAAGGGCTTCGCAATGGTTTACGAACCGCTCCAGAATCGCCGCCAATACGAATGTCGCAAAGATTACGGCGATGTATTTATCGGCGTCGACAAACTCTTCTGGGTGCCTTCATTCTTACTTCGCGAGGATCCAAATCAACCAGTCCTTAAGCCTGTCGATTTGATTCCATACATGAATAATCCAGAGATTGCTGAAGCCGCCGAACTCAATGACGAATTGTCACAAAAACTCCACCAACTTCGCGAAGAAGGTTGGATGATTTTGATGGAAGCCGGTGGCGCAACTGGCGACGAATGGATTCGCCGCGAATTCAAAGATTAAAGATCTTCTTTGAATTCGTCATTTTCAACATC
>JAHKZT010000161.1 GCA_020626475.1 bacterium | reverse complement strand
GAGATTGACTGGCATCGAATGAAGGCTCGAAGCCTGCTGATATGCACGAATTGACTGCTCGCCCATGCGCGATGCGAGGTTCGTATTGATAATACTCATAACATAATCGATGCCCTGATCGGCAGAGCGGGATGGCAAAAGTCTAAGCACCGTGCGGAAACCCTGGTTCTTCCAGGAAATCTTGAAATTGTAGTCAAAGCCAAGTCCGACAAGACCGATAATACTTGTTGCGAGCTGAAGGAGCGCACCGAAGACGACACCGAGCGCGACGCCCATGATGCCACCTTCGAATAGCTGAATACCAAAGATATTGATACCGTTCGTAAAGACAAGGATACCGACGATAATACCAACGTTGTAGAGCGCTGGCGCGAGCGAGTAGAATACGAAACGGCCAACCGCCTGCTGCATACTGGCGAGTACCGTAGAGATTGAGAAAAGGAACGGATTAATTGCGATAACGCGCATCATGTTAATTGCGAGCGACATTGCTTCTTCATTGAGACCTGGCGCAACAATATAGTGCACGAGCGGGTCTGCAAAAATCATAATAAGAACGGAAGCCAGAAGACTAATGAGCGCGAGAAAATTCAGCGTGCTCGTGCTGAGCTCCCAGGCAGATTTTTTATTGCCATTAACAAGACGCTGATTAAAGACTGGCACAAAAGTTACCGCAAGTGCGCCAGACGTAATGATGAAGAATAGGAAATCTGGCACCGTGAAAGCAGCCGTGTAAGCGTCGAGCCCAGCCGGATAGGTGTCATAATACATCGTATTTAGCCAGCGATCGCGAAAAATGCCCAGCAAAGCCGAGATGAGCGTGGAGCCCGCAAT
>JAHKZT010000160.1 GCA_020626475.1 bacterium | reverse complement strand
GTGGGGGTGGCGGATACCGTCGTTCTGCAGAAAAACCAGCAACTCAGTTTAAGACTTCTGAGAGCGATATAAATGCGCAGCCGCTGAAGCCGAAGAAGCTATTTATTCGCGTCGAGGATTCGTCAAATACAAAAGCTTTGATGGACCTAAAGAAGATATGCGGTACTTATCCTGGATTATCTGAGGTGATTTTAGTGATTGGTCCAGAGAAGAAGGCGATGCGTATGCCATTTAGAGTTGACGTTGAGGAATCGGTATTAGTTTCAGGTCTGAAGGAAATATTTGGCGAGGAAGGCGTAGTTGCGAAATAGGAAATAAAAAAGAATCGCTTTTGAGGCGATTCTTTTTTGTGCTAGCTAGATGTAACTTTTGCCGGCCGGGTGGTTATTGTAAAGGTTTTCGTAGATGCTTGGGTGGCCAATTTTATTGGCGGCCTTTACGACCTCGGTAATATCGTCGGTGATAGTGTAAATCTTGCGATCCTTGGCGTTAATGGTGCCGAGCTTCTGCATTTTGTTTTCGAAGTATTTGTCGAGCGGCTTCCAGAAGCTTTTGCCGATGAGGAACATTGGCATCTTTGGCATTTTGCCTTCTTGCATTAGAATGAGAATTTCGGAAAACTCATCGAGAGTGCCGAAGCCGCCAGGGAAGTAGACGTAAACTTTGCTTGCGATAGTGAGCATAACCTTGCGCGCAAAGAAGTAATGGAACTCGATAGAGTCGGTGACGTATGGATTGATGTGTTGTTCATGCGGGAGCTCAATATTGAGGCCAATACTGCGGCCGCCGGCTTCATAGGCGCCCTTGTTTGCAGCTTGCATAATACTTGGGCCACCGCCAGA
>JAHKZT010000016.1 GCA_020626475.1 bacterium | reverse complement strand
TTCTGGGCATCACCCACCATTTTGAGTAATTCAAACGACATATTCTTACCTTTTATATTAAAAACTTTCCTCATTTTAGCATATTTTTTACGATTTGAAAAGGGTATTATAGGGGTTTGCGGGTATAATCGTAGCTTTTGAGCGAAAACGGGGCACTTGTGCGCCGCTTTCCGAGAAAGCGCCCGAGTATATCAGATGATATAATTAAGGTATGATAGCTCATCTTAAAGGTATTTTGACTGAAAAATTCGCAAATTCTGTAATTATTGACGTTAATGGTGTCGGCTACGAGGTGGCTCTCAGCCAGATTGATTTCGATAATCTCAATCTTGACGACGAAGTTAAACTCTATACTTATCATCATATTCGTGAGCAAGCCGAGGAACTCTTTGGCTTCACGAGTCTAGCTGCAAAGAAACTCTTCGAACTCTTAATCTCAGTGCAGGGCATTGGTCCGAAAGCCGGTATGGCGATTCTTAGTCTCGCTCCAGCTGAGGAAGTCCGCAATGCGATTGCGAATGCGGATGCTGTCTACATTTCGAAGGCAAGCGGCGTCGGCAAGAAATCTGCCGAGCGCGTCATTGTTGATCTTCGCGATAAGGTTGGCCTCCCGACCTATTATGGTCGCAAGAATGAGCCGCAGGCGCAGGTGCAGCCAGAAAATGACGAGGCGCTTGACGCCCTCATGGCACTCGGCCTAACTCTCGCGGACGCTACGAAAGCGCTTGAGAAAGTCGACCAGAATCTCAGCGTTGAAGAGCGTATTCGTACCGCTTTAAAGAATCGCTAACAGGGGTAGAAAAAGCTTATGCTTGAAACGTTTTTCAAGCTTTGCTACAATAATACTCGTTGCTCTGGGAACGTGTGTGTATCCAACACAGTTTGGGGATATAGTCGTAAAGAGCGATGGCTTTGCTAGTTTTATGGGATCGCGCGCGAAAGCGGGCGATAAGCTAATAGAAGAAGTAAAGCAATATTACATAAGCAGGAGAAACCATGAAAAAGCGTAACCGCAAGGGGACGCTCCAAGTGGACGCGCTTCACTGGAATGAATATATCGAGGTGTAAGCGCACAAAAAAATAATCGCCAGTTGAGAGGCGATTATTTTTTTGTCTATTCTGCTTTGTCTTCGGATTCTTCTTCGGTAGCGGTTGGACCAGTTTGCATGCCGGCTTCTTTGAGCTTCTCGTTGAGCTTAGCTTCGATATCTTTGGCGACGTCGTCGGATTTTTCCATGTCGATTTTTTCGCCGTTAATGAGGATTGTTGGCGTGGCATCTACGTTGTCGCGCTTTGCGCCAAGGTTTTTGTCGAAATCGATTTTCTTCTGAATGTTTGTATCATTCAAATCGCTCTTAAATTTCTCGACGTCAGCCTTGTCGCCAGCAACTTTCTTGAAGATGTCCGTATAGACATTGGTACGCTTTTCGGTGTCAAAAATAGAAATCCAATCTGCGCGGTTATCATACATCGATTCGAGCATTTCCCAATAGAAACCCTGGAAGCCAGCAGCCTCAACGGCGGCAGAAGCGGAACGTGCGTTCTGGTGGCCACTAATCGGATAGCTGCGGAAAATAAAACCCACGCGATCGCCGTATTCTTTGTAGAGTTTACTGATTTTCGGCATCATTGTTGCGCAGCCAGGGCATTGCAAGTCTGCATATTCAACTAGGATTACGCTGGAATCTTCTTTGCCGCGGATGTGGTCTGCGATGTTGCCGTTATTGTCGTCGGCAGCAATGATTTTCGTGGTGTCGTAATCTCCTAAATTAATTTTTGAATCTGGGTTTAGGGAGGTCCAAACTGCTAAGCCGCCCAGGCCGACTAACAGGGCTACGATAATTGCGATAGTAACTTTATTCATAATATAATTATATTATGTTCTACAATTTCTTGCATAAATTCCTTAAGATTCCGATTACAATGCGCGTGCGCTATGACCATTGCCGCGCAAAAAATCCGGAATTAACAGTAGTCTTTTTGCATGGAATTGCTTCTAGCTACGCGACTTGGCGCGAAGTTCTACCTCCGCTCACCAAAGACAAAGATTTGAGCAAAATCCGCTTCGTAGCACTAGATTTAATCGGCTTCGGCAAATCAGAAAAGCCAGATTGGTACGGCTATGATTATGCTAGCTATCGCAAGACTCTAGCGCGAACGCTCAAAAAGCTAAAAATTCATACTCCAATTGTGCTTTGCGGCCATTCTATGGGCTGTCTCATCTCGATAGATTTTGCTGCGAATGGTGATCGCCTAATCGATCAGCTCATCTTAATCTCTCCTCCTATCATTAAGGGAAGTGAAGTGGCTGGCGTTCAGGATCAGGTTTATGCGAAGCTATACGGCGAGCTCCGTAAGCATACCGACGCAAAGCCTGTGTCTGTAATCGCGACTTTCGTCGACGCACTATCAAGCTTCGAAAAACGCAGCCTTAATACGCTCGCATTTCGCAAAACGATGGATAATATCATCCTAAACAAAGAGAACTATAACACGGCCGCGAATCTCAAGGTGCCGATGGAAGTTATTCACGGTCGTTTTGACCCGCTCGTAATTGGCGCAAATCTCAAGAAGCTCGCTGAGCGTAATTCGCATTTCCATCTTACGGAAACTTTCGGTGGTCATGATATGACTGGCGCCAAGGCGAAAAAGATCGACAAGATTTTTAAAGATACGATGCTCCGTCTGCTACTTCAGTCAGATTTATGATAAAATAAGCATATGCAACATGGGTTGGGCATTAATGTGAATGACATCAACGATCGCATAGATTTTTGTAATTATCTTTCGGTCGCCCAGATTTTCTTGCAAGACAATTTTCTATTAAAACGCCCGCTCGAATTCTCGGATATCAAACCGCGTTTGCTCGGGCATTGGGGCTCCTGTCCGGGCATCAATATCGCCTACGCAAACCTCAAAGCGCGTTTTCCGGCTATGCAATTTATTCTTGGTCCTGGCCACGGTTTTCCGGCTCTTCAGGCTAATCTTTTCTACGACGGCGATCTTCAAGAATACTATCCAGACGCTACGCATAATCTTCATGGTATCGAATATGTATGCAAGAACTTTTCTTGGCCATACGGTTTTCCATCGCATTCTAGCCCAATGACGCCAGGTGTGATTGCCGAGGGCGGGGAACTTGGCTATTCGCTTGCTACTGCATATGGTGCTGCGCTCGGTCGCCCAGATAAATTTATTGCTGTCCTTATCGGCGACGGTGAGCTCGAGACTGCGACTGCTCTCGCTAGTCTAAATCTCAACAAACTGCTCAATTCCGACGGCAATGGTCATGTTTTGCCAATTCTTCATCTCAACGGCTACAAGATTTCCGCACCGACCATTTATGGCCGCAGTAGCGAACGTGAGTTGTTGCAACTCTTCCGTGGCTTCGGCTACGATCCGATCATCGTTGATGGCACACGCACCGAAGAATTCCAGCTCGCGCTCGATAATCTCAAGTCGAATACCTTTATTATTATGAAAACTCCAAAGGGATACACTGGTCCACGCGAAGTTGACGGCGTAAAAATCGAAGGTAACTGCGCAGCGCATCAGGTCCCACTTCCGAACGCAAAGACCGACAAAGAGCAACTAAAGATGCTCGAAAATTGGCTAAAATCATATAAATTTGAGGAGCTCTATGAGAGATTTGCCTACGAGAATCGATAATCCTGGCGCCGAAGAGGGCTCTAGCGCGCAAGTTTTTGGCGAATGCCTCCGTGAGGAGATGTATCGCTACAAAGATTTCTATTTCTTCTCGCCAGATGAAACTACTTCAAATCGCCTTTCGGCCGTCTATGAAGCATCCGACCGCGCCTGGACGCGTAAGGTAGAGCAGTGGGATAAAAGCCTTGCGCCAAATGGTCGCATCGTCGAAATGCTTTCCGAAAACACGCTATTCGCAGCGCTCGCCGGCCATATTCTTAGCGGCGGCCGCGGTTGCATGACTTCTTACGAGGCGTTCTTGCCAATCGTCTCCTCTCAGCTTGATCAGCATCTCAAATTCCTCAAGCAGAGCAGTGAATTTGAATGGCGCAAAGATGTCGAGGCGCTTAATATTCTTTCTACTTCTTGCTGGCAACGTCAGGATCATAATGGCTACACGCATCAAAACCCAGCTCTGATTTCTAGTGTTCTTTCGAAGCCATCTAATCGCGTAAACTGTTTCTTCCCAGTCGATGACGTTGCTGCGGCGGCTACCTGGGAATTTATGAGCCAGACTAAAAATGTCGTAAATCTTACAACATTCAATAAGAATCCGCAGCCACGTTGGATCGACATTAATCATGCGCGCTATCAGCTCGACGCCGGTCACGGCTGTTCGATTTATCAGTTTGCCTCCGACGAAAAACCAGATATTGTTGTTACGGCAATTGGCGACATCCCCACGAAAGAAGCACTCGAGGGTATTAAACTTGCCAAAGCAGAAGCGCCAGATCTCAAAGTTCGCTTCGTCGGCATTGAAGCCTTGTCTTATGCGGCCATTGGTACGACCGACAATAAGCTTCTTCCGCACGATTTCGACGATGTCTTTACGCGTAATAAGCCAATCGTCATTAACTTCCATGGCTATCAAGAGACAATCCGCGCGATCTTCTCGCACTACGCTAATCCAATTCGCCTATCGATTCATGGCTACGAAGATCAGGGAAGTACAACTTCGCCACTCGATGAGCTCGCGCGCAATCACTGCTCACGCTACGACATAGCCGCTGATATTCTTGAGCGTTCCGGCCATTATGGCCACACGCGCAAATTCGAAGATTTGATCATTGAAAATGCCCATTTTGCGAACCTGACTGGTCTAGATAAATAAAAACGCTTATGGTAAAATAATAATCATGAATGAGGGTGAGAATTCTAATATACCGCAGGGTCCTAATTTTTCGAGCCCAAATATTTCTTCCGGCAACGGTCTTGCTCAGACACCAGTAAATGCTACTACTTCTACGCCACAACCTATTACTAATTCGGACATTTCTGCGATGGCCGGTACTGACGCTGGCGCAGTTGCAGCGGCTGCAGCTGCTATGCCAGAAAGTGACGCTCGTCGGGCGATTAGCTCAACGCCCGCCGCTTCTTCTGCGGGTTCTTCGCGGTCGCGTTTTGGATTTGGCGGACGTAAGTTTAATGCGAGCGCACAGCAATCAGTGGGGCAGCCTGCCTTTGCGGGCGCGCCAGACTATTTTAATCAAGCTGCTGGCGATATCGCCATTAATAATAGCCAGGCCGATAATGGCAAAAAGAAGTTTTTTATTATTGCAGCCGTTGCAATTGCCGTGATATTAATAGTAGTCCTTCTCGTTTTTATGATGCCGTCCGCTAAAAAGGACGAAATGGCCGAAATGAAGCCTTCGGAAGTAGACTCGTATATGTTTGACGACGCTACTAGAGTCGCTGTGCTTGAGGAATATTATTCGCGTATCCTATCTGGTAATGCGGATCTTTACGAGCTAAATAAAGATGATTTTTGTAATGAAATCAAAAGCGGCGTAGATAGCTACTCATCACTTAAAAACAAGATAGAGAGATATATTAAGTATAGAAACGATAGTTTCACTGACCAGTTCAAAGATATTTATTCTCATATGAATAGCGAGAAGAGATATGACAAACTTGGCGAAAAATGTGTTGCCGCGAGAGAATATATAAAAGGCAATAGCTCCGATATTGAAGGATATGGAGAGAACTATGTCTCTGCGTTAAAAAAAGTAGCAGAGATAAAAAAGTCCTACGAGGCGGTTGAAAAGAAATATAGAGCTTCTGCATGCAGGAACGAGGATTTGGAATATATCCCGAGCGAATGTCGAGCTATTAATGAAGAAGAGAAACAGTTAGAAAAAGATGTTCGCTCCACTGCTCAGCTAATTAAAAACGATATCCTTGGCGCTTATTCATACGATAAAGATGAGGTTGTAGGTAGTAAAATCTTGAATTTGTTAATTAACGTGAATGGTACGGTTGTAGATGAAAAAAATAATTAAAAAATCTTTTATCTGCTTAGCTATTATTGCCGTCTTTATAAATATTGTTTTGCCTATTAGTGCATATGCTGATACAGAGAACGATTATGATTATGTTCCTCCTGCAGATAATATTGGCTCCGTAAAAGATATTATGGGCAATGAGGCACGTGCTAACTTGGCGATATATATCTTAGCCAACTGTTTTGCTCATGGCATCAATAAGCATGAAAACTGGGATGATATTCAAAAGCCTAGCGTAATTTTCGATGTTGGCGTGTCTGGCGACAACTGGGATGGAAGCGATCGCAGGGTTGATGTAGGCTACTGGATGGAGAAAAAACTTACTGGGTCTTCTTCTGATGGTAGAGTATGGTGTTCGGAGAAGGTCGGCGATGGCCATAGTATCTTTACTGAGACGGCGGATGCTCTTGGTATTACGAAAAAAGAGCTATTCTGCGATGTGGATGACAGCGGGCGCGTTGTTGGTGATGGTATTTTTTATGCCAAGGATGGCAAAGAATGTGGTGATACTGGTAGCAGCACTGAATATACGAGGAATGGTAATGGCGGCGGAGATGGCGGCGATCAGCTTGATGCAGATAACATTAGGAATTATTCTTGGGGGAAACACATCGAGAAGTTATATAATGCGGCAAAAGAGAGGAATGGTTGGGATACGTCATTTGATACCGTTCAGACTTATACCTTCCCGAAAGTGAATGGGTATTATCTATATACGAAGGAATTGATATCTCATTGTGGTAGCTATGAAGACTATGATGACAAGAGTGAAAGCTCGATGGAGCTCAATAACGTTACTCAGGATGGAGATCAGGCGGCAAAAGTAGTCTATACTCACTTCAGTTCGGATGAAGAATTTGACCATATGTTTGTGTCTAGGTTTAATGATAATGATAGTACATGTAGCGACATAATTGCTAGAGCTAATGAGGATGACCTGTATGGCGCCTTTAGACGCCGCATGATGGCAACATTGAATACATTATGCAAAAAATCAGTAGACAATAGAATTGCTGGCTATAACGGGAACGTTCCAGATGAAACGCAGACCGCATATAATTCCGCTGTTGCTAATACTAGTATGTTCCCGATCGGTCAATTTATTACGGCGAAAGATGGCGGAGCGATTACGGATGAAACCACGGGTTGGATATGCAGTGATATTGGCGATATTGCCGGCGCCGGACAAGAAGATTCGGAAATTGATAAAGAGGATGAAGAAGTTGCGTCCGATGACTGCTATACTAATGCGGCTTCGCTTGGCTGGATCCTATGTCCTATTATTAATCAAGGTGGCGATTTCGTGACGATGATTTACGAAAAGATGATTGAGTCATTCCTCGTGCTCGACTCGGGGCTATTTGATACGAAGCAAGTTGGAGGACAAGCGACCTATGAAGCTTGGACGCAATTCCAGACTTATGCAAATACCGTATTTATTGCCATATTCTTGGTTGTTATCTTCTCTCAACTTACTGGCTACGGTATCGACAATTACGGCATTAAGAAAATTCTGCCGAAACTTATTGTTGCAGCACTCATGATTAATCTCTCGTATATTATTTGCCAACTCGCTATAGATATCGCGAATATTGCTGGCTATGGCATGAAAAGTTTATTAGGACGTATCGGTAGTACAGTTAATATAAGCGATATGTCTACAATCGAAGCCCCTGGCGCTAAACCGGCTGTCGCTACAGGAATTCTAGTTGGCTTAGTAGCATTGCTCGTCGTACCGGCGCTTCTTTCTCAGGGCACGGCCATTCTTGTTCCTGTGTTTATTGCTATTATTGGTATTGTTATTGCGGTCTTTACTTTATTCTGTATTCTAGCTATTCGTAAAGCTTTTGCGGTTGTACTTGTCGTGATCTCGCCGATGGCATTCGTGTGCTATATGCTGCCGAATACGAAAAAACTCTTTGACAAGTGGTTTACGGCATTTAAGGCCGTACTCATTGCATTTCCAATTTGCAGCGGTATGGTCTATGGCGGTCAGGCAGTTGCGCGTATCTTAGTCCAAGCATCTGGTGGTACGAATATGCCATTCCTAGTGGTTCTTTCTGCGGCAGTCATGAGTATTGCGCCAGTGTTCCTTATTCCGGGTACGCTAAAGAAATCTATGGGTGCAATCTCTGGCGCCATCGACCGCGTCTCTCGTGGCGCATCGCATCGTGCACGTGGCGGTATTGCAAATAGCAATATTGCTCGCGATCTCCAGCGTCGCGGTCAATTGCAACGCGCTGGCGTTAAGATTGGCAAAGATGGAAAGGTTCAGTTGACTAATCGCGGTAAATTGCAGAATAAGATGCCATTCCGCTCTGCGGCAAGCAAACAGCGTCTTGATGCTATGCGTGCTGACGCAGTGAAGAGCATGGGTACAACTGCTTTGGCTGGTAGCTATATGGGCGCTAAGGGCCTAGAAAAGATGAACTCTATGTATAGCTCTGCTCAATTGGCTCAAAGTAAGCAGCGCGTCTCGGATCTTGAGGCTGCTATTAACTCCAGCAGCGATGCCATGGACATTGGTGCTCTTCAAGGTAAGCTCACCGAGGCGATTAAGGGCGGCGACGTCGATGCAGTTAAGGCATATCAGAATGTCTTGACGAGCAAGGGCGAGCCAGGAAGGCAGGCTGTTCGTAATGCTATGCTCGCTACTAAGGGCTCATCTGGTGCAGACTATGAAGCTGGCGTTAAGGCATATGCTCAGAATATTATGGAGAATCACCAGGGTGCATACAAGGAGAAGGATCGCTCGGTCTACGAATTTGCAAAGAGCGCACAGGCTACTGGTACTGGTATGATCTCCGACAGCATCAACACATCCAAGCTTACCGGTGAATCGATTTCCGGCATGGACGACGACGCATTTGCTCGTTTGCAGAATCAGGGTATCGATACGAATATGCAGTCCGCAGCATATGCTGCTCTCCATAGCGAAGGTGCTAATAAGATGGAGTCTGGTCGTCGTACTGCTCTCGAGAAAATGGTCGAAGGATACACTCCGCCAGATGCTGCTAGCTCGGCTGCAAGTAGCACTTCGGCATCGAATCCAGCTCCGGCTCCTGCTCCTGAATCATCCTCATCGGCTTCTGGCTCAGTTTGGTCTAAGATGACGGAAGAACAGAAGAAAGCGTTCCATCGTGCCAACCCTCGTCGTGAGGGCGAGAGCACGGCTGAGTATGCTGCTCGCATTCAGCAAGAGACGGGTGTCAGCATTGGTAGACAGAAGCCTCAGAATACATAAAAATAAATCCGCCCACTCGGGCGGATTTTTGATTGTCTTTTTTTAAACTATTTCGTCGCTCTGATGACGTTCTCGAAGAGCATCGCGACGGTGAGCGGGCCAACGCCACCGACCTTCGGCGTAATCGTCAAATCGTCGCGATTCTCGCGAACATCCTCAGCGATGTCGCCCTTAATAACGCCTTTTTCGCTCGCTGTGCCAGCGTCAACTACGACTGCGCCTTGTTTAAGCATCTCGGAAGTAATCAAGCCTGGCTGACCAGTGGCCGTCACGACTACGTCAAAATCTTTCAAGCGCATCAAATCGTCGCCGCGATGGAACATCTCGACGTCATATTTGCTCTCGGTCCACATTTTAAGCAGCGGCGCACCAACGAGTTTACCGCGACCAACGACTGCGAGTTTTAGAGAAGGGAGCTCTATGCCGTAGCCGGTGAGTAACCAGTGAATCGCCATTGCGGTAGCCGTATCACGTTCGCCGCGTAGGCCATCGACATCTTTTTCATTTGGAATTAATTGCAAAATAGATTCATCGCAGTGTGCGAGCGGTAACTGGATAATAATGCCAGAAACGCTTGCATCCTCAGCTGCTTCGCGGACCATCTGCTCGGCCGTATCGGCGGTCAAAAGGCGCTTCTCGACGTCGATATGAATATCGGCGCCGTATTGCTCTTTGAGTGACATGTACTTCGCAATAACAGGATTATCGTTATCATAAAAGATCACTAGCTTTGGGAATTTTTTGACAGCACGAAGTTGGCGCACCTGCTTTGCTTGGCGCTCCTTAATGAAGCCAGCGAGTTCGCGACCGTTTAATTCTCTCATTCGCCTAGCTCCATCGGCTCTTGCTCGAGTGTATAGCCGTATTTGGCCTGAACCTGCTTGATGATTTCTTCGCGAGCCGCCGCCAAATCGGCGTAGCTATGCGCGCTTTCATTTACTAAGACTAATGCAGCCTTATCCCAGACGCGCATGCCGTGGAAAGTTTGACCTTTGAGGCCAGCATTTTCGACTAGCCAACCGGAAGGAATCTTGCCGCCGTCCCAAACTGGGATACCTTTTGCTTCGGCGGTCTTAATGTCTATGTCGGACGTCAAATAAACGTTCTTGAAGAAACTACCGCTTGATGCGATTTCGGCTGGATCAGGGAGCTTACCTTCGCGTACGGCGCGAACTGCCTGGCGAATTGTTTCTGGTGAATACTCGGTAATGTCATTATCGTCGAGATACTTTTGAAGGCTGTTGTAAAATGGCGGTTTAAGCTCGCCACGCTTCAAGCTGACGACTACCTTTGTAATGAAATAACGACCAACGTCTTTGCCGCTATTGAAGATGCTATGGCGGTAGCTCAAGTCCATGTCTACCATTGGGATTTCAACGAAATCCTCGAATAAGTTGTCATATGCACGAACGGAGACGATTGTCTGTGAAATATCCTGGCCGTATGCGCCGACATTCTGTACTGGCGCCGCGCCAACAGTGCCCGGGATTGCGCTAAGCGCCTCAATGCCGGAGAAACCAAGGCGAGTAGAGTAGCGTACAAAATCATCTAATAATTCGCCGCTATAAGAATAGAGCTCAATGCAACCTTCGGACTCTTCGGTCTCGATGCCCATGCCGCGGATTTTGTTTACAAGAATAATGCCGTTAAAGCCTTTGTCGCGACCAATAATATTGCTGCCAGAGCCAAGGATGTAGATAGGAAGCTCATGCTCGTCGGCAAAAGCGTAAGCTGCCGGAACATCCTCCTCGCTCTCGATATCGATGACGTAGCGAGCGTTGCCGCCGAGTCTCATGGTTGTTAGAGTAGAAATAGCAATATTTTCGCGAATCTTCATTTCTATATTATATAATATTTGGTATGGATAAGCTAAAACGTAGCTTAATTATTTCTATCCGGGTGTGTTTCATAATCTTCGCCATTCTTTTCTTTGTTCAAATTTTGGTTGATCCAAACTACAACAAGTGGGGCGGGGTATTGGCCGGCCTCGGTTTGCCGTTCTTGCCGCCAATTTTTGAACACTGCTTTAAATTCAAGATGCCATTCCGCATTCAGTTGCTTTACTATATCTTCCTATTCATCGCGCTCGATATGGGCATCTGCCTGGATCTCTATAAAACCGTGCCTTATTTCGATAAAATCGTTCACTTCGGCTCCGGCGTGCTTTCAACTATTGTTGGCTACTATGCCATCGTTTATTTTAAGGCTACTAAGACGCCTATCGTTTTCCGTACGCTCGTAATCGTTGGCATTAGCACTATGATTGCCGTCGTCTGGGAATTCTTTGAATTTGGCTGCGACAAATTCCTTGGCCAGCACATGCAAGAGCTCGTTTCCGTAGGCGTAGATGACACGATGTATGACCTCCTCGCCGCAACGCTCGGCTCCTTCCTTGGCGCCTGGATGTTTACCAATCCAAAACTCGCAAAAGAACTCGAAAAAAACTAAAAATTAGCGCTCTGACCCCTGTATTAGCACTCTTGACAGTAGAGTGCTAATGGACTACAATTGTCT
>JAHKZT010000159.1 GCA_020626475.1 bacterium | reverse complement strand
ATTATCTTCTTTATCAGCCTCAGTAGCCACAATTATTGGGACAAGAAGTTTATCGTGACTTTCTTTCTGGAAGTTTCTTAGATCTAGTGCGTAATCAAATACCTGATCATACGTGCTTTGTCGGTATAAAGTATCTCCGACTTTAAACTCTAATACGAACACGATGTTCTTATATAGGACCACTGCGTCAACTCGTTTGCCCATTCTTGGTATTGTATATTCGAAAATAATTCGACCGTCTTCAAGCTTAGCTAACTGATCTTTTAGGATAGTTATTTCCGCCTCCCAAGCGTTCTCTTGCTGAATCGTCACCTCGAAAGAGGCACTATTTTTATGAATAATGCCCAAAATCTCTTCATTTGTTTGTTTTAAAAAGGTAGATATGCTAGCCGAGTAAAATGATCGCATATAGGTCCTTTGCGTATTATTATTAAATATATTATAACATCCTTTTATAATTTTTCAATCAAAAGTATAATAGTAATAACGCAGCTAGCTGATAGCAGCCGCTTTGAATCTTCAGGAACGGAGAACAATTATGATGGAGGTGGTTTCGCCCAATACAGACCAAACGGTAGCAAGGGATCGAAATGGGCGTTTTGCTAAAGGCAACAAACCAAAGAATGGGTTCGATAAAAACCCTCAAAACATAGCCCCTGGTGGCTATTGGAGATATAAGCGTCATGGGAAATCGGCAATACTGGACATATTTAAAATGAGCCTAGCCGATTTTAATAGCTATAAAAACATCAAAGACACCGAAAAGACAGTGCTGGATGAAGTCCTATTTATAAAATTCAAATCAGCAATGAATGGGAACTCTCGAGATATGGACTTTCTTTTT
>JAHKZT010000158.1 GCA_020626475.1 bacterium | reverse complement strand
GGTAGCCCAGGTCGCCGCGAAGTTGGTCACGGTTACCTCGCAGAGCGCGCACTTCTTCCAGTTCTTCCAAGCGAAGAAGAGTTCCCATATGCTATCCGTAGCGTTACCGAGATTATGTCTCAGAACGGTTCTACCTCTATGGCTGCAACTTGTAGCTCCTGTCTCGCTCTCATGGACGCAGGTGTTCCACTCAAGCGCCCAGTATCTGGCGTCGCAATGGGTCTTATGATGGATGGCGATACGCCATATGTCCTCACTGACCTTATGGACGCAGAAGACTTTGCTGGCGATATGGACTTCAAGGTTACCGGTACTACTGAAGGCGTTACCGCGCTTCAGATGGATATGAAAGTTCACGGTCTTCCAGTCGAAGTTCTCCGCAAGGCAATCGCTCAGGCGCACGAAGGTCGTATGTTCATCTTGAAGCATATGCTCAGCGTACTTGAAGGCCCACGCGACCATCTCAGTCCATATGCTCCTCAGATTGAGAAGCTCATGGTTAGCCCAGACAAGATCGGTACGATTATCGGTAAAGGCGGTGAAACTATCAATAAGATTACCACCGAGACTGGTGCCGAGGTTAATATTGAAGAGAATGGTCTCGTTACGGTCGCTGCAACTGACGCAGAGAAAATCAAGAAAGCTCTCGATTGGATTAAGTCTCTTGTTGAAGAGCCGGAACCGGGCAAAATTTACAAGGGTAAAGTTGTCTCTATTAAAGACTTCGGCGCCTTTGTGAACATCCTTCCTGGCATCGATGGCATGCTTCATATTTCTCAGATTTCCGACAAACACATTGAGAAGGTTACGGATGTCCTTACTGTTGGCGATGAAATCAAGGTTCGCCTCGACGCAATCGACGATAA
>JAHKZT010000157.1 GCA_020626475.1 bacterium | reverse complement strand
GGGCGGCATGTTTGGTTGGCATTTTGGCAGCTCGAATATTAGCTCGAATCTTGTAGTCGAGAAAGAGATTTCTGCTGAGGATATCGATAATATCAAAATTCGCATCAAGGCTGGTAAGTTGAAGATTACTAGCGAAGAAGCAAGCGAAGATGCTAAGATTATCGCAAAAATCTATGCAAAAGAAAAAGATTGGGTAAGCTTCGATAATTCTGATAGTAGTATTGATATCGAAGACCGTTCCGAGGACTGTCGTTTCTTCTGCGTCAATTGGGATGGCATAAACGTGGAGCTATTCGTGCCGAAGGATTATGTTGGCGATTTTAATGTCGACACGTCTTATGGCGATATTGAGATTGGCGATTTTTCGCTCGCGACAATGAGGCTGAATAGTTCGGCGGGCAACATTAAGCTTGGTAGCGCTAAGAATGTTTCGGCTGAATTAAGTGCGGGTAATTTCGAGCTCGGGAACTGCTATGGTCGCGTAAAGATTGATAATAGTATGGGCAATGTTGAGATTGATCACTTGGATATTTCTGAGGATTCAGCTATTGAGTTATCGATGGGCAATGTTGAGATTAGGAACATTGGCGACGTAAGAGTTGATGCTGAGACTGATATGGGTAATAGCGCGGTGGACGGCGGTAATCCGAAGGCTGATGTGGTCCTAAGAATCGAAAACAGTATGGGTAATATTACTGTCCGCTAGCATGCAGCGGGTTTAGCTTCGCATAGACGTTTACGTCGTAATATTTACCGTCGAGTAGTTCATCGTCGCGAAGCGTGCCCTCTAGGGCGAAATTAAGGCGTTCTGCGACCGCGCAGGATGCCTTATTTTGTGATGCGGCCTGAATAACGACGCGGTGCATGTC
>JAHKZT010000156.1 GCA_020626475.1 bacterium | reverse complement strand
CGTACAATGACAAGATACAAGCGACGATGCATCACGATAGCAGTGACCGAAGTGTGTTATCGTGCTTTTATTATAGCGCGGAATTTAATGCTTATGCTAGTCTTGAAATCGCTTGTTTTTGGCACGGTAATAGCGTGGAAAAGCAGTATTTTGTGGGTGGAATAATTGTGAATCAGTGCCTGAAAGAATCCCCAGAAAACGGAAATGCTACGCTTGTTAGCGTAGCATCTGCGTGTGGTTAACCTAATAATTATATATTAGCACACTTTTGATAAAAAGTCAATAGTATTTTGTAGTTTTATTGATTTAGGCTTTTTATTTCTGGTAAGAATACGTAATAATCCTGGTCGTAGGATAGGTTTTTATCGATAGCATTCTGCGCAATCTTGCAGATTTTATTAATGCGCTCGCCGTTTACCAGTGGCGTAATATAGCGTATTTTGCCTGGATGATGGACGTAGTATAGGCCATCTGGCTCGTCCTTCGTAGCTTTGACTTTGCTAGCTTTTCGCCATAGATTCCAAGCCTTTGCGTAGCGTGATTTTTCGATAATCTCGATTATTTCGCTTTCTTTATATTTGTATAAATCATTGATCGTAATTTCGCCGTCATCATGAAGGCCTTTTACTACGTCTGCGACTAATTGCATTGAATAGCGATCGGCGTGATTGCGATATAGAATGGACAATTTACTTGTGATTAGAACGAATTTACGAGCGTGTTTCTTTGTCTTAAAAGCGATTTCGTCTTGTCCTTGTTCATCTTTTTGAATTTCAAGGTCCGAATATAGTTCGGCGATAGTAGCCAGGTCAATAAGACCGTAGCTGACGGCGCCGTTGCTGAGCGAATACTCGAGCCTGTCAGCGCTAAGCTG
>JAHKZT010000155.1 GCA_020626475.1 bacterium | reverse complement strand
GGCATCTGTTATGTCGGCAATAAATGACGTGTCACTTGTCCAGTTCACTGCGATTGGATATTTAAAAAACGAGGCCATTTCCTTAAGAAATTGCCTTGCGTTTTCTTTGGTATCAAATATATTCGCATTTCTGCGGCCAGAATTATCCTGTGCGATTACTAAGTACTTCATACTATTTCTTTATCTTTTTGAGCAATGCTTTTGGATTAGCTAAATAATATAGACCTCTAAAGAAATTATATATGCCAACAAAGATTAAGCCGCCAAAAATCGTATATGTACCACCTGGGGAGGCAGAATTGTATGATGCGGCAGTAATTCCAGCACCGAGCAAAAATTCAATAATACCCATAACTATCAGACCGGCCGCCTTAGACCTAACTTCGTCGTAAAATGGCTGCATGGCCGCTTCTGTTTCTTGGCGTATTTCTTCTTGAAGCTCATCGTAACTATCGAAGAAGTTTCTCATATCTATATTGTTGAACGATTCTTGGACTTTTTGTGTGCCAGATTTGGAAGCCACCCCATTCATAATTCTCTCGTAAGAGCGATGTATCTCTTCGAATTTCTTTTGGTCGCCACCCTTATCCGGGTGATATTTGATAGCAAGTTTCCTGAACGCCCTTTTTGCATCTTCCTTAGTTGCCGTATCATTGAGACCAAGCACTCTATAATCGCTACGGTCTCTCTCGCCCACAATCACAAGCTCTAAAACCAGATGCGCTTTTAGCTCGCGATTCGGATCATCTAGCACCCATTCTCCGTGCTCATTTTCGTTTGGGTCTGCATAACTGTCTAAGTCCTCTAGGACGTTATTAGCATAATCGACAGCAAGCGAGCGCTTCGTGAAACGCCTCGTCTCGATATGGCGGCTATTTCTATCATACG
>JAHKZT010000154.1 GCA_020626475.1 bacterium | reverse complement strand
GAGCACATCCGGGTTATAATTTCCGCCGAGTAAATTTTTTGTTTGTTCGCTCATTCCCTATCCTTTCCTAAAATAACGTTGCCTGCTTCTCTACTTTTTTCTTCGATTTAGGCTTCGGTTTATCTGGTAGTTTGAGTGGCGGATGGAGCAACTCATTCGCCACTTTCGGCAAGTCCTCCACATTTGTCTGCTTTACTCCTTCGCGCAGCTTTTCTATATCTGCAAAGTTCCACTTCTCTAGTTCGAACCCGCCATTTCCGTCAGGAATCCAATTAATGAGATTTATTTTCTTGCGCCCAGTCAACATATTTCCGTAGCAAATATTCGCCTTCAAAATCGCGTCCATTGCCATCAAAAAGCTCGCCGGCGTTTCTTCGCCAGCCAAAAAATCCAACACAATGTTTTTCATGCGCACGCGCGCTTCTTCTAGATTGTCTTGAGCGATATCTACGCCGTAAATATTACTCAACGCAATCAGAATCTTATATTTATTTTTCTTTGTCTTTTGTAGTTTTCTATCCAGTATTTCTACTAGGAAGTTACCATTCCCGCAGGACGGTTCAAGAACTTTCTTATCAATCTCGGAAATCAAAGGCTCGCAAAGATCGCACATTGCCTTTACCTCGCGTGGCTGCGTAAAGACTTCACCGGCATCACGTACACGCTCACGAGACTTAATGCCCTGAGTCTTACTACCACCCTTCTGTGTATTAGCGACAGCTATGGCGCCTCCTAACTCCTAGCGCCACAATCCTAAAAAGAAAATAAGACACCTTGCGATGTCTTGTTCTAAATGATGATACTGGTTACACCATGAATCCGGGGACAATACACCGCATGATGTCTTAAATCAATTTCTGCACTTAGACTGAAACAGCCTAACCGGAGCGATGA
>JAHKZT010000153.1 GCA_020626475.1 bacterium | reverse complement strand
GTTCCGTTTTCTGCTACGCTATAGTGTGCTCCACCCTGAACATAGGCGCGTAAATACTTATTAGTATTGGCGTCGTAGCTATAAACTGGACTATAGAGATTGCTATTCATGTTGATAGTTATTTTGTTAGCCTTCTTTTCTGTAGTTTCCGGCTTACTATCTGGTTTGACGCGCGCGAATCCGGCAAATTCACTCGTACGATAACCCTTGTTGTAGTTTAATTCGTCGAGCATACTAGAGCGAGTATAGACGTTGTGCGGCGAGTAGCGACTGCGGATGCGCCAATAATATTTTGCGTTATAGAATTGATCAATATCGCGGAAACCGGAATTATTGCGAATAAGTTTTAGGGCGTTATCGCTACCGCCGACGTGAGCGATTGAGCAATGATAAGGTTTGGCTATTTCGACGAAGGTTAGGCGAACGCTGCGAACTGGGCCGATATAGTTTGGCTTAGCTTCCTGGAAGATTGCCATGAAACGCGTAATGCCACCTTCGGCGATTGCCTCGTAAATAACGCCAGCTTCATTAAGACCAGATTGTGGGCGAGCGGCTGGGCTGTTTTCAATCATGACACAAGTTGCAGCTTGAGTTGAAATGTCTTTGTTGTTGACTTCGCGCCCAGTTAGACGTGAATAGTATATTTCATCGGCTTTAGTCTCGGATTTTTTGATGTCGCTGAGGATTGTTTGACCGCCATTAGTTTGCAGGAAAAACCAAGCGCCGCCACCGACGATTGCGAGCAAAATAATGACTAGAAAGGCGCGACCAAAGATTTTTTTGGCTTTACGTTCTGCTCTTTCTTTTTTCTCTGCTTTGAGACGTTTTTTCTTGGCGGATTTCTTTTCTTTAAGATTTTCTTCATCGACATCTTCGGACTCGTTAATGAAATCCTCGACATCATTAGTCTCGCTTTCGCGATA
>JAHKZT010000152.1 GCA_020626475.1 bacterium | reverse complement strand
TTGATATTTTTGAGGCCAAGCTCTTCTTTGAGCTGCTTTGCAATCTCTTTGTTATAGAGAGTCTTAAGGCGTGCCTCATATTTAGTTCCAGCCATTACTTAACCTCCCTATTGTTAGCTTGGCGTGCGATGCGAACGGTTTTGCCGTCTTTATCTTTACCGTAACCAATGCGGCTGGTCTTGCCAGCTTTTTCGTCGATAACGAGAGCGACATTAGATGCATCAATACCAACATGAATATCTTTTTTGCCACCTTGGCGGTACATATTTGCACGCATGTGGCGAGTGCGGTTACCAATGCCTTCGATAAATACTTTACCGTCAGCTGGGCTAACCTTTACGACCTTACCGGTCTGACCTTTTGCGGAGCCAGCGATAACTTTTACGATATCACCGGTCTTAATACGAATACCCATTATAGTACCTCCGGCGCAAGGCTAATAATCTTGTTATAACCGAGATCACGAAGTTCGCGTGGAACAGGACCAAAGACACGGGTGCCTTTTGGAGTCTTGTCGTCGTTGACGAGCACTGCAGCGTTGTCGTCGAAACGGATAGTAGAACCATCTGGACGGCGGATAGCTTGGCGAGTGCGGACGATTACAGCGCGGACTACGGCTTTTTTCTTGACGTTACCGGTTGGGGATGCATCCTTGACAGAACAAGTGACGATGTCGCCAACGTGTGCGTAACGAGCGCGAGTGCCACCGAGAACACGGATGACGCCAAGCTCCTTGGCACCACTGTTGTCAGCGACCTTCAAGCGGGTTTCTTGCTGAATCATTTAATTATTCTCCTTCCTTTTCGTCACTTTCGACCCCAGTGACTTCGTCTTTTAGCTCAACCTTACCACGGCTCTTCTCGACGATTTTGACGAGAGACCAGGTCTTGGTCTTGCTGATTGGGCGCGTTTCGGCGATCATAA
>JAHKZT010000151.1 GCA_020626475.1 bacterium | reverse complement strand
GGCTACGAATGTGGCTGCGATAATCGCTGGCGTATGGAACGCTATTATCGCGAGATTATCTACAAAGTAGAGATGTTCCGTGCAATGCTAACTAAAGATGAGACCGAGAGATTGCCGGACGGAGTAATGCGTCGTATGGATATGGCCTATACGGAAGCCAAGGCATATGAGAAGGAATATTGCGTTTCGGCGTCTTGACGCCTCGCCCCGCTGATGCGGGGCTTTTTTCTTGTTTTACATAAGCATCATGTATTATAATATGCATAAGTATTATGAGGTCAAAGATAAAAGGTATTGTTTTTAGGGTGGCGTGTTTTTCCATTCTAATTCTGGGGGTTTGTGCTTTTGGTTTCTATAAATCTTTTGCCGCTTCTGCGCCATTCGCGATTGACGGTGTGGAGGTTACACAAAAATCCGATACGGCTACTGGCGACGTCACTGGTGTTGTCGGCAATAGAATTAATAATAATGTAACCTTCCACAAGGTCGGCGATAGCGTCACTTATAGGATTAAGATCAAAAATGTAAGCGGCGGCGATCGTATCATTGAGAATGTTAACTCGAATTATCAGGGTGAATTGTTTGCGTATGAATTTAACAGCTACGCTGGCGATACGATTGCGGCGGACGAGACCTTTGATTTTGTTTTAAAGACTACCTACGCAAAAGCAGTTTCCGATGTAACAAAGCGTCAGCAGAATTTGGAGATTAAAATTGTATTCAAGTTTTCTGATGGTAGTGAAATGACGATAGTGGTTGCGAACCCAAGTACCTGGGACAATATTTCGGTCTTCGGCATAATTTTCGCCTCGTGCGTTATTGGTTTGCTGGCAGTAGTTGTTCTTCGATGTAGAAAAATGGCTGCTAGCAAAAAAGTTGTAATTAGCGGTATTCTGCTTGCTGTCGCATGTGTCCCGTTCCCATTC
>JAHKZT010000150.1 GCA_020626475.1 bacterium | reverse complement strand
TTACTGCCGCAATAAAGCGACAAAGATCAACCATATAGTTTCGCTGCTTCATACATTGAGTATACCAAAGATATCTCCAGCACTACATATTGTGATAAAATAACAGATATGAAAACCGTTACTCGTTTTGCGCCGTCGCCAACCGGCTATATTCATATTGGCAACCTACGTTCAGCAATTTACCCATACCTTGTTGCAAAGCAAGAGCAGGGCACATTCATTTTGCGTATCGAAGACACCGACCGCGCACGCTACGTAGAAGGTGCAACCGAGCTCATCGAAGACACTCTCAAATGGATTGGCCTCGACTGGGATGAAGGTCCAGAAAAAGGCGGCGAAAATGGTCCATATTTCCAGACTCAGCGCCAAGAAATCTACATCGAATGGGCAAAAAAACTTATTGCCGCCGGCCGCGCTTACGCCGATCCAACTCCAAGCGAGACAATCGCAAAGTATCGCGAAGAAGCCAACAAAAACAAGCAGGCTTTCCTATACCGCAACTACCGCCCAGCAGAAACTCCAGAATGGGAGCCAGGCATGCCACTTCGCTTCAAAGCTGACCCAAAAACTCGCACTTATCACGATGAAGTTTTTGGCGACAAGACCATGCTTCCAGAAACACAAGACGACATTATCCTAATCAAAGCCGACGGTCTTCCAACTTATAACTTCGCACACATCGTCGACGATGCCACGATGGGCGTCACCCACATTTTCCGCGGCCAAGAATACCTACCGAGCATGGGCAATTATCTCGCTATCTATGAAGCACTCGGTCTCGAGACGCCAAAGTTCGTCCATTTGCCGCACATTCTCGCTCCTAGCGGCAATAAAAAGCTCGGCAAACGCGACGGTGCAAAATCTGCCGTAGATTATCGCGCCGACGGCATCCTACCAGAAGCCATGCTAAATTTCCTCGCCTGCCT
>JAHKZT010000015.1 GCA_020626475.1 bacterium | reverse complement strand
TATAATATGGTTATGTATAATCGCGAATTGCGGTATTTTTGGCTGAAGCTCGTGATTGCCGGTATGGCGATAGTTTTTGTGACTACGCTTTTCTTTATTCAAATCGTCGAGCACGACCAGCATGTGCGCGATGCGAACGCGATGCGCGTAAAACAGTATGAGTTGCTTGCGAAGCGTGGCGAAGTTTATTTTACTGATGGTAAAAATGGTGTTTCGCCGGCGATTATGAACGAGCGCACTTGGACGATTTTTATTGATCCGAATTTTATTATTACTAATGCCGGATCGAATGGCGTCTTATCGAAGGAAGAAGTTCAAAAGAAATTGACGGAGATTCTTGGCGATTCGCTAATTACGACTTGGGATAAGGTCTGGGCAGACGAGAAGAACATGTATGTCGAGATTGCAAAGAATGTGGATTATAATATTGCGTCAAAAATAAAGGAATCCGGCTTACGAGGCGTAGGGCGCAAGGAGACGTCGCGTCGTGTATATCCGAACGGAACGCTTGGTGCGCAATTGCTAGGCTTTACGAATGCTGAAGGGGTCGGTTCTGGCGTTGAGGGCGCATTAAATGAGCGTTTGTCTGGCAAAAATGGCATGTTGAAGACGGTTACAGACGTTAATGAAATTCCGCTTTCGGTTGGTGATGAGAATATTGAGATTGCAGCGCAGGACGGCGAAAACGTTGTTTTGACAATTGATGAAAATGTCCAGCGTGAAGCAGAGAAGGTTCTAAAGAAAGCGGTTGATAGTCATAAAGGCGGTATTAGTGCCGCTAGCGCTCTCGTAATGGAGCCTACGACTGGCAAAGTTTGGGCGATGGCGAATTATCCGACTTATAACCCCGGTGAGTATTGGAAAGAAAAAGACGCCAATGTCTACGTTAACCGCGTTTCTGAGACGCCGTATGAGCCTGCATCGGTTTGTAAGCCATTTACTTATGCGGTGGCCATTAATGAGGGTAAGCTGAATCCAGATGAGACCTATTTGAATACTGGCAGTACGAAGGTTAATGATAGAGTGATGAATAACGCGTATGGCACGGCGACGCGCAATGGTGTTATTGCATTCCGTAAGGCGCTCGATTATTCGCTTAATACCGGTAGCATTGAGGCTTTACGCAAAATGGGCGATGGTACGAATATTACGAAAGCGGCTCGTGTGACGCTATATAACTATTTATATAATAGTTTTGGCTTAGGACAGAAAACTGGATTCGAATTACATGAAGCGACCGGCAGAATTATCAGCCCGGACGATTCATCGGGTGAAGGTAATGCAGTGCGTTACGCTAACATGACTTTTGGTCAGGGTATGAACTTAACGATGTTGCAAGTGGCGGCTGGCTTTTCGTCAATCATTAATGGCGGTAGCTACTATACGCCGACAGTGATTGCTGGGAAATATGAAGACGGAAAACTTATTCCGGCAGAGCAAAAGGCAGCAGTGCGCAAGACGATTTCGGCTGGCACGAGTGTAGAAATGAGAAAAATGTTGCAAGAAGTGCGCAGTGAGAACGGTGGCGCTTATGACCTGAAGGGCTATCGCGTTGGCGTGAAGACTGGTACGGCAGAGACGATTAATCCGAAAACTGGACAGTATTGGTCGGGGAAGACTAACGCTAGTGCGCTTGGCTACGGCGGCGCAAACAGCGATGATGCATTACCAAGTTATGTAATTATGATAAGATTAGATGGAGAGACGCTTCTATGGGGTAGCCTAGATGCGATCCCTGTCTTTACAGAATTAAGTAATTACATGCTTCAGTATTTAAGAATAGAGCCAAAATAGAAAGGAAAATATGCTTCTAAACGATATAAATGCAAATATGGGTTATGAGCTAGTTTTGGCACTAGGTGCATTTTTGCTGTCGATGTTTTTGACGCCGATTTATACGACCTTTGCCTATAAGCATAAATTGTGGAAGCGTCAGAAGACGGTTGATATTTCTGGCAAGAAATTGACCGTAATGAATAAGCTCCACGCAGATAAAATTAAGCGTCATTTTCCAACGATGGCTGGTATGATTATGCTTGTTGTTGTTCCGCTCGTAGTTATTGTTTGCAACTGCTTGAATCGTGGTCAGACTTGGTTGGCGCTTGCTGCTTTTGTTGGTGGTGGCGTGATTGGTTTAATTGACGACGCGATTAACTTGTTTGGCAAAAATGCGGCAGCGGGTCTTCGTGCGCCAGTGAAGTTCGCAATGATTACCGCGCTAGGTGTTTTCCTGGGTTGGTTCTTTGCAGTAAAACTTGGTTGGACGAGCATAGAGATTCCATATGTTGGCGTGTTTGATATTGGCGTTCCGGCAATGATAGCTCTATTCGCATTCGCTGTTGTTGCAACTGGCAACGCAGTAAATATTACTGATGGCATGGATGGTCTTGCTGGTGGTTTAGCAATGCTGGCATATGGCGCGTATGGCGTAATTGCATTGCTTCAAGAACAATGGTATTTAGCTGGTTTCTGTTTCGTCGTGATTGGCGCGCTGCTTTCGTACATTTGGTTTAATGTTTATCCGGCACGCTTTATGATGGGCGATACTGGTTCATTTGCATTGGGTGCAGGTCTCGGTGTTGTTGCGATGAACACAAACGCGTTCTTCTTGCTTCCAATTATCGGTTGTTTGTTCGTGATTGAGGCGGGCAGTTCTTTGATTCAGATTTTCTCGAAGAAGGTATTCCATCGTAAGATTTTTATTTCTGCGCCAATTCATCACCATTTGCAGGCAAAGGGTTGGGAAGAGAGTAAAGTTGTAATGCGCTTCTGGATTATTGGTGGCGTAGCGGCGATGCTCGGCGTATTTTTGGCGATGGGTGGGGGCATAATTAGTTAATGCGAAAACATAAGACAGACAAAATAATCGCGCTTCTGGTGATTATTTTGATGCTGACGAGCTTAGTAATTGTGTATGCAATCGGTGGTCGCGTTGCGGTTGCAAATAACGCAGCAAAAGGGAAGCACTTCAGTGAGCTATATTTCTTTACGCACCATGCTGTAATTATTGGCCTTTCGATTGCGTCAATGATTGCGGGCTATAAAATACCGTATAAGTTTTTAGCTAAAATCGCAAAAAAACTGTTTTGGTTTTCAATAATATTATGTTTAGCGGTGACAATTGGCGGTAAATTAAATGCGCCGTTTGTTACTTGCGATCTCGGCGCATGTCGTGCTTTTTACGTGCCAATTATTAGTGTTGGTTTCGCGCCAGTAGAGCTATTGAAAATTAGCACGGCTCTTTACGGAGCGTATCTCATCAAGACGCGCAAAAAAGCAGGGCAACTTGATAGCAAAGAGTTTTGGGTGCCATATGCCACGATTTTTGCAATGACGGCAGTATTTGTTGGTGGTTTTCAGAAGGATTTGGGTAGTACGGTTGTTATTTCGATGATTCTTGCAAGCATGGCTCTAGTTGGTGGTGTGCCAGTGAAGAGTCTCGTGATTGCTGGTGGTGTGTTGTTGTTGTCAGCCGGCGCATTGATTGTTGTTGCGCCACACCGTATCGCGCGTATTTCTGGTTGGGAAGGTGATGGCGATAGCTACCATTTGCAGAGTTCGATTATCACTTTCGGTACTGGAGGTTTAACTGGACTAGGTTTAGGTAATAGCATTCAGGCCTCTGGTTATTTGCCGGAATCGTTGACGGATTCGATATTTTCGATCATTGGTGAAACCTGGGGCTTCATTGGTACGTCATTAATAGTTATGGTTTTTGCGTTACTGCTGAGTCGTATTTTGCGTGTTAGTGAACGCACGGAAGATACCGAGCAAAGTCTCTTTGCGGTGAGCGTTTTTGCCTGGATTATTAGTCATGTTATAATTAATGTCGGAGGAATGTTAGGCATTATTCCGATGAAGGGAATTACGCTTCCGTTCCTGAGCTACGGCGGCACGAGTATGCTATTTGCGGCATTCGCAGTCGGCGTAGTAATTCAAATATCTGGATGGACAAAGAGGAAAGATATAAATGAAGATTCTAGTAGTCGGAGGGGGCAGCGGCGGGCACGTTACGCCAGTAGTAGCCGTCGTTCGTGAGATTTGGAAAGTTCGTCCGCGTGCGAAAATTGAATTTTGGACTGATAAAAAATATTATAAAAATGCGCGTAAAATTACCGTTGAGAATGGTATGGATTTGCGCATCCGTAAGGTCGTAGCGGGGAAGTTGCGTCGCTATACGAACTTTACTTTCATCACTTATTTGAAGTACTTTGATGTCGTATTAAAGAATATTCGCGACGTATTCAAAAATATTTTTGGCTTCTTCCAATCATTCTTCCGTCTAATCACAAATCGTCCGGATGTAATTTTCTTTAAGGGCGGTTATGTTTGTTTGCCGGTTGGTACGGCCGCGAAATTGCTCCGTATTCCTTACGTAATTCACGATAGTGATGCGGCACCTGGCTTGACTAATCGTCTACTCGCGAAGCGCGCTACGAAGATTGCAACTGGTATGCCGCTGGAATACTATTCGTATCCGGCAGGCAAAGCAGAGTGGACTGGTATCCCAACAAGTGAAGACTTTAAGCCAGTTAGTGCTACGAAGCAAAAAGCATTAAAGAAAGAGCTAGGTTTTAGTCCGGATGAACCATTATTAGTTGTCACTGGCGGTAGCCTTGGGGCAGAGAATATCAACCTAGCGATTCGTGATATTTTGCCATCACTTCTAAAGTTTACGAGCGTGATGCTTGTTGCCGGTCGCGAACGCTATCCAGAGATGCTAGATTTGAAGGAATATGAAAAATGGGATGACGGAAAACTAACAACTAACTTCCGCATGGTTAAATTCTCGAGCGAAATGTATAAGCTATTTGGCGCCGCAGATATCGTAGTTAGCCGTGCTGGTGCGTCGACGATGACGGAGCTATCCAGTATGGCAAAAACGGTCATTATGGTGCCGAATGAAAAGCTTCCTGGCTATCATCAAGTAAAGAACGCGCGTGCTTACGAAAAGGCAAATGCTGTGGTTGTCGTTGAGGATAGTGAGATGCATAAAAATCCTGATAAACTTCTCAACGCGATTCGTAAGTTAGCAAAAGATGATGCGAAACGCGAGGAATTATCTAAGAATCTGCGTAGTTTCGTAAAAGATAATGCCGCAGAAAATCTAGCGAACACGATTATCTCAGTCGCAAAGAACAAAGATTAGCTTTGTCATAGATAAATTCTCCGCGACCTGCATGCATAGAAGAGAAAAGCATATAGAGCTCATACTTACGAAAAAAATGATAAACTTGACGATGGATAATTAATCGCGGAGAATCTTGAAGTGCTACTACGACTTTGCCGCTAAATGCGGGGTCGAAGTCTGCTTTGTATTGTAAAATGCTCGCACGAAAAGTGAAGCATAAGCTCAATTTTCTCTCTGTTAGCACGGAACTTTTAATGGCTACTTGAAAAATCTATCAAAATAGTCTAAAATACATAGTATTGGTCACGTCGTCTAGTGGTTAGGACTCCTGGTTTTCATCCAGGCAATCGCGGGTTCGACTCCCGCCGTGATCACCATTTTAGTTTCTAAAAATTTCTCTGTAAAAGGAGAGATTTTTTGTAGTGTTTATGGTAAGATAAAAGATATGAGTACACTATTTAAAAGAACAAAAATCTTAGCGACGGTGGGTCCTTCAGTTTTTGAAGAAGAAAAACTAAAAGAGATGGTTTATGCGGGTGTAAATGGCTTCCGCTTGAACTTTTCCCACGGTACTTATGATGAGCGCGATGAACAGATTCGCATTATCCGTAAGTATGCTGCAGAACGCGGTAAATCCGTTGCTATTGTCCAGGATCTTCAGGGTCCAAAAATTCGCCTAGGCGAGCTAAAAGATAACCACCTAGATCTTAAGAAGGGTGACGAAATCGTGCTTGATTACGCTATTAAAGAGCACGATGGTAGCAAGAATATGCCTGTTCAGTACAACCTCGCAAAGCGCGCAAAGGTTGGCGAGCATATCTTCTTGTTTGATGGTAAGATTCGTACTGTTGTAAAAGAAATTGTTTCCGATACGGCAATTAAATGTGAAGTCGAAAACGATGGCTTCGTAATGAGCCGTAAGGGCGTTAACCTTCCTGAGACTGATCTCGGCGGTGATATCTTTACTGAAAAAGATTTGGCCGATATTGAATTCGGTGCAAGCCGTGACTTCGATTACGTTGCAATGAGCTTCGTTCAGACGGCTGCAGATATCGAGAAAATGCGTCAGATTTTGACTTCGCATGGTTCGAAGGCAAAAATTATTGCAAAGATCGAGACAAAGAAGGCTGTTGAGACCGATGAAGGTCTTGAGGCGATTGTTAAGGCTACGGATGGCATTATGATTGCGCGTGGCGATATGGCAATTGAGGCTGGTGCCGAGGTTGTTCCTATTGTTCAGCGCAAATTGATTGCGTTCTGTCGTCAGTACTCCAAGATTTGTATCGTTGCTACCCAGATGATGGCAAGCATGGTCGATAATCCGGAACCAACTCGTGCTGAGGTTTCAGACGTTGCGACTGCTGTCATTCTTGGCGCAGACGCAGTAATGCTTTCTGATGAGACTGCAAACGGCAAATATCCAATCGAAACTATTCTCGAGATGAAGAAAGTGATTCTTTATACTCAGAACCATACTCGTATTCAGGCGCTCGATACACTCCCAACTGGCAGTTATAAGAACTACGACGCAATTGCGCATGCTGCAGTTGAGATGGCTGAAAAGATTGATGCCGATCTTATTGCTGTTGCTACGAAGTCTGGTGCTACTGCACTCGCAATCGCTGCGCAGCGTCCAAATATGCCAATCATTTCCATTACTAGCGACCCGCGCGTTGCTGGTCAGCTCGCATTGACCTATGCGAACTCTTCCTTCATTCGCGAGTACGATGAGAACTATGCATTCGACGCAGTTCAGGATTTAAAGGCTGACGGCTATTTGAAGCTCCCAGAAGGAAAAGATAGCTTGAAAGTTGTACTTGTCTCTGGTCTTCGCGATGAACAGGGCGGTACGAACAGTATTCAAATTCGCAAAGTTTAGGTGAGTTTATAAAAGGAGGGCTCCATGGCGGAATTTAGGAAGAAAACAATTCAGGATGTCGAAATTGCCGGCAAGACTGTATTGGTGCGCGTAGATTATAACGTACCAATTAAAGATGGTGTAATTCAAGAAGATATGAGGATTTCTGGTAGCTTGTCTACGATTCGTTATCTTCTCGATCAAGGTGCGCGCAAAGTAATTCTAATTTCGCACTTGGGCCGTCCAGACGGCGCCTATGTGCCAGAATTGTCATTGGCGCCATGCGCGCAACGTCTTGGCGAATTATTGCCAGACAAGATTGTGCGCTTTTCTGATATGATTTATGGTCAGGACGCAAAAGATGCAGTAGATGCTTTGCCAGATGGTGGCGTACTCCTGCTTGAAAATTTGCGTTTTGTTCCTGACGAAGAGGCGAACTCTGCGCAGTTTGCTCAAGAGATTGTAAACGCAACTGGTGCTGAGCTATTTGTGCAGGATGGTTTTGCTGTGATTCACCGCGCACATGCTTCAACTGATGCGATTGCGCATATTTTACCGTCAGTGGCTGGCTTCTTGGTTGAGAATGAGGTTTCTCGTCTGGAAGGTGCAATGCAGAACCCAGCTCGTCCACTGCTTGTGATTGTGGGTGGCGCAAAGGTCTCCGATAAGCAGCCACTTATTGACAAGTTTTTGATGATTGCAGATAAGATTGCGGTTGGTGGCAAAATCGCTGCAGATGGATATAAAAATTCCAGCCCTAACGTTTATGTAGCCGAGGATTTTGCCGAAGATGGCAACGGTAATAAACTTGATATTGGTCCAGTCAGTACAAAGAAAATTGTTGATATGGTTAAAGAAGCGAAGACGATTGTCTGGAACGGTACGCTTGGCATGGTTGAAGACGAGCGTTTTGCGCGTGGATCGCTTGCTGTTGCGCGGGCTATGGGCGAAAGCAACGATATGACGATTGTCGGTGGCGGCGATACGACTGGCTTTGTTGAGCAGGTGCTCAAAACTAATGGTGAACTTACGTTTAATCTTATTTCAACTGGTGGTGGTGCAAGCCTAGAGCTTCTATCTGGTAAGAAATTACCTGGTTTGGAAGTTTTGCAGGACAAATAAAAAAATATGAAACAGTGGGGCGGCGATCAGAATTATCGACCAGAGAAAAAGTCTTCTAACGCTAAGAAGACTAAGCGTTCTGCTGCCCGCGAAACTGTTGACGCTAAAAATAAGACTGAGCGCGATTATCGTGTCGGTAAGACGATAGTTGGCGCGACGAATAATGCACGCAAGCGTAATTTGGAACATATTGCGGCGCGCAAAAAACAGCAACGTAAGAATGTTTTGATTGTGGCTTGTGTGTTGATTATTATTGCTGCGGTCGGGATTGTACTTGGCAATTATATATCCGGAAAAGCAGCCGAGCGTGAAGCTGCGCTCGTGAAGGAGAATCCTGTAGAGCCTACCGTTGCAATTATTGACGAGAATGCTGGCAATAATGTATCTTCACGTACGAAGGTTTTTGTGGCGCGTTTGGAGGCTGATGCGAAGGACTATAATCTCGAGCTTGATCATGTTGTTTTGCCGTTCCAGAAGGCGCGCGAGATATTGGTTTTCTTTGAGGGGCGTAAGGAGTACTATAAGATGTCCTCGGAGCGGGGAAGCACGGTTCAGATTGAGGATGCGGAACGCATGATTCGCTACTTGGATAGTAAGTCGTTGAGCCCTGAATATGTCGACCTACGTGTAGAGGGCAAGGCTTACTATAAATAGGTTTTGTGTTGTTTCTATAGCACTTCTACTGTAGTCCCCTAATGTTCGGTTTTTGTTCTATTTGCAAAAACCGATTATATTATGAGGCAGAGCAGCGAAAACTATATTTTGCAATATAAATTTTAAAAAGTCAAATGGGCAGGGGAGTGACGGAAAAATTAGGACGGTCGTGAAATCTATGTGGAAAAGTATATTTCACGGATCGCTAGAATTTGCATTAGAACCTGGTAATTATGTTATAATATGTGATTTTACAGGGGTAGTTGCGGTAGTTTGATAATATGCGATGTCAAATCTGGGCTCCTAGAAGCCACTTTCGGCTACTCCCCCGGACGAATTTTTCGGGGGACCGGCTTTTATTGATATAGCATGCGCGATCGACGTCAACAGATAGAAAAGCGATTTAAAAGAAAAATATATATTTGTTAGAAGTGCAGCTTTATGTTTGTGCCCGACGATTATCTATATAACTAGCCGTAGCATATATAGTAGTCGTAAAATATACATTGTGCGACATTGGATATTAAGGCAAAAGTTGAGTGTACACCCGTCTCGTTTATGCTTAGTTTTTGGCACTCGGCCGGATTCTATTCGTATTTGCCCTCTATTTCGCGTTCTAATGCGCTTCTGCTTATGTTTCTATATAAATACGCGTCTTTTCGGTTTTTGTGCGTTCTGCGCGCTGCTGTGATTGTATTTAAAAATGGCTTCCCCGGATATTTTTCGATTTTACAGGGGTAGCGAGTGGGCTACCGTCAGTAATTAACAGGGGTGGAGCGGGGCAATAACAGGGGTAGAATAGGGGATTGATGGCCAGAAAAGCGATTAATGTGGTACCGAAACTTCCCTATGACTTCCCTGTTCGGTTTTTGTTCTAATCGTTTTTAATAATATTTATGGTAAAATAGAATAAGTTTTTGGAGGTAATAGTGTCCGTCGATTCGGCAAAGAGTTTGGCGGTGGGCAAAAATAGTAAGCGCCAACGCATTTTGTATTTTGATGTTTTTCGCGCTTTTGCGCCCATCGCCATAATTATGATTCATGTTTTTGATCCGATCTATAGAAATAAAATCGACTATTATAGCGGTGAGTATTTTTGGTCGCATGCCGTGTTAGCGTGCTTACGTTGGGCGGCACCGATTTTCATAATGATATCTGGTGCAATATTTTTAGACCCCAAACGCAGTTTTGATTTGAAGAAACATTACAAGAAATATATTCTTCATTTAGTGATTGCTTACGTTGTTTGGTCAGTTGTTTATGGCATTGGGCAAAGTCTCACGATGGACGGAGATGGTAGTGCGAGACTTCAAGAATTTATGTTCCGCTCTTTTGGAGGGCATTACCATCATTTATGGTTCCTACTAATGCTTCTCGCGATGTATGCAATGGTTCCGATTTTGCGTAAGATTACTGCTGACAGGGGATTGATGAGGTATTTTCTTTTTGTCGGTATAATAGCTTGTTTTGCCCTGCCCCTTGTTGCGGATTATTGCAGAATTCTTATCGAGGCTTCAAGCCAGACTAATCCGTTCGTTATGGGGCTCCTAAGTGGCATAGCGGACGTTATTGGTTATTTTTCTGGTAAACTTTTGCTGAATTATACGGTATATTTTGTGTTGGGATATTATTTAGCGACGGAGGATATTTCCAGAAAGAAACGATGTGTCTTCTATGCGATAGGGCTAGGAAGTTTAGTTGTTAATATATTTCTAAGCCCAATCCGGGCGCACTTATTGGGCGCTTCATTGGATGGCGATTTGAATGGCGCAGATTTGCAAAACATTAATTTTCTATCATTAGCGCTATCGGTAGCGGTTTTCGTATTTTTGCGGCATAGATTGTCGAGCGTTAAAAAGATGCCGACTGCAATTGCTTTTATGGCAAAGTATAGTTTTGGTGTGTATTTAATACATTACGTATTCATAAGCTTCGTGCTCTATAAATTAATTTTTACAAGTGAAATGACGATGGCGAATATGTGGTACTTGGTGCCGATTTTTACGGTATTAATATATCTTGTTAGTCTGGGTGCTATATGGGTGATGAGCAAAATTCCAATCCTTAAGAAAGTGGTATAATAGGTAATAGCTCTATGAAGAAAAAATGGATAAATGTTGTAATTATCTTAGCGATTACGGTTGGGTTTTTGTGGTGGTCGCTGAAAGATAACTTCAATGAGGTTGTTGGTACTCTATTTGCGTCCAATATCGGCTGGATTATTGTTTCTCTGCTCGTGTTTTGTCTTTATATGCTCTTCGATACTCTGTCGGCTTACGGAATCATTCGACTCTATAAGAAAGACGTTACGTTTAAATTTGCACTTTATTTAGGTATTATCAATAAGTTCTTCTGTGGTATTACGCCTCTTTCTAGTGGCGGCCAGCCGATGCAGATTTATGAGCTTAAAAAGAAGGGCGTGCCAGTTTCTACGGGTGCAAACATTGAAGTTCAGGGCTACATGATGTTCCAGATCGCCCTCATGATTACGGCGGTTATCAGTGTAATTTTTGACCAAATTTTCCATTTCTTCCAGTATATTCCGGTATTGCAGAGTATGATGGTTGCCGGTTTTGTAATTAACCTAGTAATTTTATTTGTATTACTATTCGTTAGCTTCTCGAAGAACTTTAATCGTGTTGTTGCGCGTGGTATTATCAATGCTCTCGCAAAGGTCGGATTAGTACGCAATAAAGAGGCGCGTATTAAGCGCTGGGAGGCGGCCTGTACTAATTATTACGAGAACGGTCGTGAACTCGTGCGTAACAAAAAAGTCTTTGCTAGAAGTGTAATGTATCAGTGTCTTGCTTTGACGACCTATTATGTTTTGCCGATTTTTATCGCATTCGCAATTGGCTGCGCGGATGATTTGAATCTCATTAATGTCTTTACGGCGAGCTCGTTCGTTTATGTGCTTGGCTGTTATGTTCCTATTCCTGGTGCATCTGGTGGCATGGAGGCGGGCTTTATGGGCTATTTTGGTAGCTTTGTAGAAGGTCCGGCACTAAACGTCTTTGTTCTCGTTTGGCGCGCTATCACCTATTATTTACCGATGAT